>DASXRB010000869.1:0-1819 GCA_036506875.1 Kribbellaceae bacterium
TGACGTTCACCTTCGAACCCGAACGGGTCGGGTACACCCGGCCGTAGGAACCCAGCCGCACGTCGGTCTTCGGCGAGTACTGGTACACCGAGACGTGCTGGGCGTCGTACGCGCCGTTCGGCGTCCAGGTCCAGACGCCGACCGGGTACCAGCCCTCGACGAGGAACGTCTTCGACCGCGCGCTGTTCGCGAAGGCGATCGACGGCCCGTCGCCGGCCGTGGCGTGATGAGGGGTCCACGTGGCCGAGACGACGCCGGCCGCGGCGCAGTTCGGGCCCTCGTTGACGGTGATGGTCCGCTGCGGCGCGGTCAGCGCGAGCTTCGACGGCACGTAGAGGCTGCACGAGCCACTCGCGACCGCGGCCGGCGAGGCGGCGACCAGCCCGGCGGAGGCCAGACCGACGGCAGCGACCACAGACGACAAACGCTTCAATTTCCCACCCGTATCGTGACAAGGACGCTCCGGGCCGCCGGCAGGTCGCCGGCGCATCACCTGAAGCGCCAGGCGCATTCCACCAGACGCCCGGCGGCGCCGGCGCACCGCCTCGCCTCAAAGGTCAGGGGCGGAGCAGGGTCTTGATGGCGCGGCGTTCGTGCATCGCCTTGTAGCCCTCAGCGACCTCGGACAGCGGCAGTTCGTAGTCGAAGACCAGGCCGGGGTTGATCCGCCCGTCCAGCACGTCCTTCATCAGCGCCGGCAGGTACGCCCGCGACGGCGCCACGCCACCCGCGAGACCCACGTTCCGCCCGAACATCTGCCCGATCGGCACCTCGACCCCGTGCGGCACCCCGACGAACCCGACCGTCGCCCCCGGTCGCGCGACCGCGAACGCCGTCGTCATCGCCTGCCCGGTGCCCACGCACTCCAGCACCGCGTCCGCACCGACCCCGCCGGTCAGCTCCGCGATCGCCCGCTCCGCGTCGGCCCCGCGTTCCGCGACGATGTCGGTGGCGCCGAACTCGCGCGCGATCTTCTGCCGCGGCTCGTGCCGCGACATCGCGACCACCCGGGCGGCTCCCAGCCGGGACGCCGCCAGCACGCCGCACAGCCCGACCGCGCCGTCACCGACGACCACGACGGTGTCGCCCGGCTTCACCCGCGCCGACACCGCGGCGTGCCAGCCGGTGCCCATCACGTCGGACAGTGTCAGCAGCGACGGCACCAGCTTGTCGTCCGGAAGCTCCGGCGTGGCGACCACGGTGCCGTCGGCGTACGGGATCCGCACGTACTCGCCCTGCCCGCCGTCGAGCCCCTCACCGGACACGAAGTTGCCGTTCACGCACGCGGACTGCATCCCCGCCCGGCAGTGCGGGCACACACCGTCGCTGATCATGAACGGCACGACGACGAAGTCGCCCGGCTTCACGGTTCGCACGTCCGCGCCGGTCTCTTCGACGATGCCGACCAGCTCGTGCCCGATCCGCCCCGGGCGCACCTTGTTCTCGCCGCGGTAGTTCCACAGGTCCGACCCGCACACACACGACGCGGTCACCCTCACGACCACGTCCGTCGGCTCCACGATCTTGGGGTCGGGGACCTCGCTGAGCCGGATGTCGAAGGGGCCGTGAATCGTCGTCGCGCGCATGGACCCGACTCTATGCGTCCGCATCAAGAGGTACGACGGACGGCCGGGTGTGCTCAGGGCGTGAGGTACCTGCCGCGGCGGTGGACCAGCGGGCGCATGGTGTCCGCCACGATCTCGACGTACCGGATCTCGAGGCGCACCTGCACGCCCCAGCCGGCGTACGGCGGGTCGGCGTCGGTCAGCTCGCACCCGGCCCAGCTGACCCCGGCCAGCGCCGGGCCCCACTCGGTCGA
>DASXRB010000870.1:0-4479 GCA_036506875.1 Kribbellaceae bacterium
GTCAGCAGCCGGTCGTTCGGGATCACGATCAGCGTGTCGACCTCTTCACGCAGGGTCGAGATGCCCTCCTCGGCCTGGTTCGCCCGGCGCTTGCCCTCGAACGAGAACGGCCGGGTCACCACACCGATGGTCAGCGCACCCAGCGAGCGGGCGATCCGGGCCACGACGGGCGCGCCGCCGGTCCCCGTGCCACCGCCCTCGCCGGCGGTGACGAAGACCATGTCGGCACCCTTGAGCGCCTCCTCGATCTCCTCGGCGTGGTCCTCGGCGGCCTTGCGGCCGATCTCCGGGTTCGCGCCGGCGCCGAGGCCCCGGGTCTCCTCCCGGCCGATGTCGAGCTTGACGTCGGCGTCGCTCATCAGCAGCGCCTGGGCGTCGGTGTTGATGGCGATGAACTCGACGCCCTTCAGACCGTGCTCGATCATCCGGTTGACCGCGTTCACACCGCCGCCACCGATGCCGACGACCTTGATGAGTGCCAGGTAGTTCTGTGGTGCCGCCACGTCGCGCGCCTCTCGCCTCGTTCCGTCCCGTTGTTGCCGGCCGCCCAACTCATGCACCGTGCCAGCCGGCTGTTGTCCTGCAGTTCACGCGGGATCCGCGCGCACACAGGCCGAGTTGCGCCAAGTCCGGACCCACCCTTGGGTCCCGCTTCAACTCTCGGATGCGCCTTGAAGTCTCACCCTCAAGTTGAAGGTTATAGTTATGTCAACTTTAGATTACGTCGCACGCTACGTGACCGTTCGCGGCAATGTCCACGCGCCTCGCCGCAGTGTCGCGATGTTGCTCACCGCCACGTGACCGTCACGGTGCTTCGCCATGCTTCATCGTGTTTCGCCTTGTGTGACAGGCAGTTCGGGTGCCGACACGTCGTACACCTTCGCCTGCCGGTGCATCAGCGCGGCGAGCACCTCCGCCTTGCGCGGGCTCTGCTCCGCACTCCCCCAGACCACTTTCACGTCGTCGTCGAGCTCGAGGGTGATCGAGTCCGGTGATGACGCCTCGATCGAGCGCACCCGGGACCGCAGGTCCGCGGGCAGCGCCGCCGACACGGTGACCACCGAGCGCACCGTCACGTCCCGCCGCGGCCCGGTGACGTGCGCGACCGGCAGCCCGTCCGGCCGCGCCTGCACGGTCCGGTACGCCACCCCGGTCGCGTCGACCAGCTCGTAGCCCCCGCCGCCGGTCACCACCACGACCGCGACCCGCTCGGTCACCGTCACGACCACCCGGTCCGGCCAGGAGCGGGACACCGAGGCGTCCGCGACCGCGGCGATCCCGCGGACCCGGTCCGCGACGGCGCCGGTGTCCAGCCGCGCGAGCGGCACGCCGGCCGGCACGGCCGCGGCCCGCAGCACGGTCGCCCGCGACACCGTGTCGAGGCCGCGCACCTCCACGGCCGACACCGCCAGCCAGGACGAGAAGTAGACGATCCACACGACCGCGGCGAGCACCACGACCGCCAGCCCGCCGGTGACCCACGGCATCCGGCCGCGGCGGCGGACCGACCGCTGCCGCCGGGCGAACGTGCGCTGCGCCCGCTCCAGCAGGTCGGTCTCCGGTACCGGGCTCACGGCGTGCGGGCCCGCTCCGCCAGCAGCTCGACCACCTCGGGACCGATCATCGTGACGTCACCCGCGCCCAGCGTCACCACCAGGTCGCCCGGCCGCGCCAGCCCGGCCACCAGCGCGGGCACCGCCGACCAGGACGGCTCGAACCGCACCCGCTCCGGCGGCAGCGGCACGTGGTTGGCCAGCAGCGCCCCGGTGATCCCCGGCTCGGGGTCCTCCCGGGCGGCGAACACGTCCATCACCACGACCTCGTCGGCCAGCCCCAGGGCCTGGGAGAACTCCGCGGCGAAGATCCGGGTCCGGCTGAACAGGTGCGGCTGGAAGCACGCGATCACCCGGCCGCCGCCGCCGTCCCCCCGGGCCACCTCGCGCGCCGCGGTGAGGTCGGCGACCAGCTCGGTCGGGTGGTGCGCGTACGAGTCGTAGACCCGCACCCCGTCCGCCACACCCTTGAACTCGAACCGCCGCCCGGTCCCGGTGAACGCGGCCAGCCCCTCGCTCAGGTCGGCCGCGGAGAAGCCCAGCCCGATCCCGACCGTCAGCGCCGCCGCCGCGTTGAGCGCGTTGTGCTTGCCGGGCTGCTGCAGCCGCACCGCGCCGAGCCTGCGCCCGTGCACCACCGGCACGAACGTCTGCGCGGCACCGAGCGCGGTCACCTCCGTGACCATGACATCAACAGTGTCGACGTCGCCGGCGTTCGCGCCGTACGTACGCACGTCGACGCCCCGTTCCCGCGCGTACGACGCCAGCCGGCGTGCGCCCGGGTCGTCCGCGCACACCACCAGGAACCCGTCCGGCTCGACGCGTCCGGTGAACGCCTCGAACGCCGCCACGTACGACGCCTCGTCGCCGTAGTTGTCCAGGTGGTCCGGCTCCACCGAGGTCACGATCGCGACCCGCGGCGTGTACACCAGGAACGACCGGTCGGACTCGTCCGCCTCGGCCACGAAGATGTCTCCGGTGCCGTCGTGCGCGTTCGAGCCGGACTCGTTGAGGTTCCCGCCGATCGCGTACGACGGGTCGGCGCCGCAGTGCTGCAGCGCGACCGTCAGCATCGAGGTCGTGGTCGTCTTGCCGTGGGTGCCGGCCACGCACAGCGTGCGGCGGCCGAGCATCACCGAGTGCAGCGCCGCGGCCCGCGGCAGCACCGGGATGCCGAGCCGGCGGGCCTCGACGACCTCCGGGTTGGTCTCCCGGATCGCGGTCGACACCACCACGGTGTCGGCGTCCGCGACGTGCTTGGCGTCGTGGCCGACCCAGCAGGTCGCGCCGAGCGCCCGCAGCGCGGCCAGCACGTGCGAGTCCTTCGCGTCGCTGCCGGACACCTCGATCCCGCGCGAGGCCATGATCCGGGCGATACCCGACATCCCGGCTCCGCCGATGCCGACGAAGTGCACCCGCCCCAGCTTCTCGGCGGGCACGGTGTCATGAGGAGCGGCGACGATCACGCGTGAGACCTCACCACATCGAGAACCATCCGCGCCAACCGGTCGTCGGCATCCGTACGGATCAGCCCCTTCGCGGCCGCTGACATCGTCGCCAGCCGGTCCTGGTCGGCGATCAGCGCGGCCACCTTCTCCCGTACCCAGTCCGGCGTGAACTCCGCGTCGGTGGTCAGCAGCCCGCCGCCGCCGTCGACCACCGGCTTGGCGTTCAGGGCCTGCTCGCCGTTGCCGTGCGGCAGCGGGACGTACACCGCGGGCAGGCCGACGCCGGACACCTCGGTGACGGTGTTCGCGCCCGCCCGGCACACCACCAGGTCGGCGGCGGCGTAGGCCAGGTCCATCCGGTCCACGTACTGGATGACGACGTACGGCGGGGAGCCGGCCGGCAGCGCCGGGGTGTCGAGGGTGTTCTTCGGCCCGATCACGTGCAGCACCTGGACCCCGGCCGCGGCCAGCTCGGGCGCGGCGGCGGTGACGGACTCGTTCAGCCGCCGGGCGCCCTGCGAGCCGCCGGTGACCAGCAGCGTGGGCGCGTCCGGGTCGAGGTCGAAGTACTTGCGGCCCTCGGCGCGGGACGCGGACCGGTCCAGGGTGCTGATCGCGCGGCGGATCGGCAGCCCGAGGTACTGCGCGTGCGGCAGCTCGGTGCCGGGGAACGACACCGCGACGTGCTCGGTGCAGACCCGGGCGGCGAACCGGTTCGCGATCCCCGGGACGGCGTTCCCCTCGTGCACCACGATCGGGGTCTTGCGCCGCCGGGCCGCGATGTACGCGGGTGTCGAGACGTACCCGCCGAACCCGACCAGCGCGTCGGCGCCGACCTCGTCCAGCACCTTCTGCGCGGCCGCCACCGCGGACCACATCTTGCCCGGCACCGCGAGCAGCCCCGGAGTCGGGCGGCGCGGCAGCGGCACCGGCGGGATCAGCTCCAGCCGGTAGCCCGCCTCCGGGACCACCTTCGTCTCCAGCCCGCGCTCGGTGCCCAGCGCGGTGATCCGGATCGACGGGTCGAGCCGCAACAGCGCGTCGGCGGTCGCGATCAGGGGTGAGGTGTGGCCGGCGGTACCACCGCCGGCGAGAACGATGCTGGGCCCAGCACTCGCGGATGTGCTCAAGGTCTCAACGCTCCCGGTCCTTCTTCTTCCGTCGCAGGGCGGCCTGTGCGGCCGGTTCGGCTCTCGCGAACGACAGCAGCATGCCGATCGCGATCAGGGTCGGCAGCAGTGCCGATCCACCGTACGACAACAACGGGAGCGGGATTCCGATGACCGGCAACATCCCGAGAACAGCACCCAGATTCACCAGGGCCTGCGCCATGATCCAGACCGTGATCCCGGCCGCGGCGTAGCGGATGAACGGCTCCCGGGTGCGCATCGCGATCCGCACCCCGGCATAGGCCAGGGCGAGGAACAGCGCGAGCACGATCAGCGACCCGAACAGCCCGAGCTCCTCGCCGATCACCG
>DASXRB010000871.1:0-2927 GCA_036506875.1 Kribbellaceae bacterium
GGACGGCTCCGCATACAGGGCCGTCTCCGTGCGGCTGCTGGACAGGAGCTGAGCTCGGGCGTCTGGAGAGGTGTGACAGGCCACGTGGCCGCCGACCGCGACGCGCACGCAGGCGCCGACGGTCACCCCGACGGCAGCTCGCCTCGAGACAGCTGATTCTGACCGCACGGCCGAACAGGCCGGCGGGGATCAGCGGCTGGTGGCGGCGACGCGGATGCCGAGGCCGATCAGGACGCTGCCGCTGATCGCGTTCAGCCGCCGCCGGACGGCAGGCCGGGAGAACCAGGCCCGGGACCGGCCGACGGCGGCGGCCAGGCCGAGGTAGAGCGCGGTCTCGAGCATCACCTGCAGGACGGCCAGCGCCGCCGTGCTCCCCAGCAGCGGCCGCCCGGCCGGCACGAACTGCGGGTAGAAGGCGAACATGAACACCGCCGCCTTCGGATTCGCGAGCATCACCGCGAGGCCCTGGACGAACGCCCAGCTCCCGGAACGTTCCCGGCCCGGCCGGCCGGAACCGCCGTCCCCTGAGCCGGCGTCCGCGCGGTGTCCGGTCCTGCGGTCGCGGATCGCCGCCCGCCAGGCCTGCGCCCCGAGATAGAGCAGCACCGCCGCACCGACCACCCGCAGCACCAGATAAGCCGTCGCCGACGCGGCCACCAGCGCGGCCAGGCCCGCCCCGGCCAGCAGCGCCCACACATAGAGACCGAGCTCCAGCCCCAGCACCGTCGGCACCGTCGCCCGGAACCCGTGCAGCGCCGCGCGCCGCAGGATGAGCGCCATCGCCGGCCCCGGCGAGGCCGAGATCAGCACGACGGCGAGCAGGAACGCGGGCAGCGAGGCGACGATGTGCATCCCGGCATGCTCGCACGACACCGCCGGGCCGTCAGCCGGGTTTCACTCCCGACGCCGACCGCGGCACCTCGGCCGTCACCTCCACCACCTCACCCGGCCCGGGCAGCTCGAGCAACGGCCCGGGCCGCCTCCGCGAGGTCACCGGCTTCATCGACGTCGCGCCCGCGCCGTGACCGGTGCTGACACACCGTGTCCCGTTGACGACCAGCGTCGCGGACCGCGACGCTGGTCGTCGAGGACATCATGCGACGCGAAGCGGCGTGGGAGTACCTGCGGGGCGCGTTGTGGGTGCTGCCCACGATCGCCGTCTTCGCCGCGCTCGCGGCCGGGTCGATCCTGTCGCAGATCGACATGTCGGCGAAGAGCCCGCTCGTGTTCCAGGGCACCGCCGACGACGCGCGCACCCTGCTGATCGCGATCGCCAGCACGATGGCCACGGTGATCGCGCTGGTCATGGGTCTCACCCTGGTCGCGCTGCAGCTGGCGTCGACGCAGTTCTCGCCGCGGCTGCTGCGCAACTTCCTGCGGGACCGGATCAACAAGATCGTGCTCAGCATCTTCGTCGCGACCTTCACGTTCAGCACCGCCGGCCTCTACACGGTGGGCGTACAGGCCGGGCAGCGGGTGGACACCTACCCGCGGCTGGCGGTGAGCGCGGCACTTCTGCTGCTGTTCGTCAGTCTGGTCACGCTCGTGGTCTTCATCCACCACCTGTCGCACTCGATCCAGATCGACGAGGTGATGGCGCAGGTCGAGCGCACCACGGTGCGGGTGATCGCGCACGACCTGCCGACCGAGGGCGTCAGCCGCGAACCGTTGCCCGAGGCACCGGTCTGGGCGGTCGACGTCCCGTCGTACCGGTCCGGCTGGGTGCAGACGGCGCACCCCGAGCACCTGATCGCGGTCGCGGCCGAGCACGACGTGACGATCGCCGTCACCACGATGGTGGGCGAGTACGTCGTCGCCGGTGCACCGCTGCTGCGGCTCTGGCGGTCGTCACCTGAGCAGCCCCCGCCGGACCCGGCGATCGCCGCCCACGTCCTGCGGCACGCCGTCCGGATCGGGATAGAGCGCACTGCCGAGCAGGACGTCGCGTTCGGCATCCGCCAGCTCGCCGACATCGCGGTCAAGGCACTGTCGCCCGCGATCAACGACCCGTACACCTCGATCCAGTCGCTGGAGCACATCGGCGTCGCGCTCGCCAAGCTCGCACGACGCCCGCTCGGCGGCCAGCAGCTGTACGACGACCACAACGCGCTGCGCGTGCTGATGCCCGGCCGGGACCTGGCGTACTACCTCGACCTGGCGACCGGGCAGATCCGCCGGTACGGCGGGTCCGAGCCACGCGTCGTACGAGGCCTGCTCCGGGTGCTCGCCACCACCGCGCGGTTCTGCACCGACGACGCCGACCGGGCGCTGGTCGCCCAGCACGTCCGGCTGGTGCTGGAGGCGGCCGAGTCCGGGATCCGGCAGTCCGCCGACCTCGACCCGGTCCGTGACCACGCGCACCGCGTCCTCAACCAGCTCGCCGGCTGACGATGACTTTCTGATCGTCCGGCTGTCTACCTCCTTGACAGCGCGAACCAACGACGCGAAGGCAAGGAGAGGGTCAGCATGTACACCACCACCGAGCACCGGACGATCGTCAGCATGCTGGCCCAGGGCCGGCCGGTCTGGTACGTCGCCGCCGTGACCAAACTGCACATGCACCAGGTCAACCAGGTCGGCCGGGCGTACGGCTATCCGGACGCGCACAAGCTGCGGCAGGCGCTGGCCGAGTTCGCCCCCACCGCAGCCTGACCGCCGAGACAGCCGCACAGCCAGACCCTCGCCGTACAGACCGTCCGTGGTCCCCGCGACATCGTCGCGGACCCGGACGGTCGTCGTTTCCGCCGGCTCGTCGGACACATGGCCGCCGGCACCGACGCGACCGGCCGCGCGATCACGGCGGCGACACCGCTGCACCGGCCCGCGAGCTGTCGGCGGTCGCGTACGACGGGCCGGACGTGGTGATGGGCATGCCGACCCTGTCCTCGCGCTGGCCCGGATCCAGGAGCTCGTCGCTTGAATCCCGT
>DASXRB010000872.1:0-2019 GCA_036506875.1 Kribbellaceae bacterium
CTGATCGACATCACCGACCGCCACGCGGTGGGCGTGGTGGCCCAGTTCGCGGGTCCGGTGGGCAGTCCGCGGAGCACGTGACCCGGTGCCGAGGCTCGGCGGGTAGGCACTCACCGCGGGCACCGACCGGGAGTGCGCTCGTTTCGACCGCTGTCCGTATGCTGCCGTGGTGCCGGTGTCGCGGAAGCGGAAGAAGAATCGCAAGCCCAGGTCCCAGGGTCGCGGCGGGCGGCCCAGTCCCGACGGACGCTCCCAGCGCGAGTTGGCCGGCGCGTTCGCGGGCTTCGCCGAGTACCGGCGTCAACGGGACGAGCGCCGCGCGTCATTGGCCGCTGCGGCGGCCGAACCGCTCGTCGCTGAGCTGGTTGCCTGCGCACCGGCCCGATCCGATTCCGATCTTGAAGACGCGCTGTGCGCGCAGCTGGGCGTCCGGCTCGCGCAGCTCGACGACGGCCCGATCGACGATCACGTCGGCCCAAACACGTTCGCCGAGGCCGTCATCGCCGCTGCGGCGGCTGCCGTCGCAGCCGCGCTCGATGAGGCGGCCGGCCGGTCGGACGACTGGCAATCGCCTGGCGGCTACTGAACATCCTGGCCAACATCGTCCCGTTCCCCCTCAGTGAGCTGGCCGCTGACGCCATCAAGGGCCTGTGCGAGCGGCCAGGTGGACGCCAGCTACCCGAGACCGTCACCGGCCCGACGGTAAGTAACCCGATCCTGTGGGTCCGCGACGGCTACGGCAGCCGGTTCGGCGTTGCCGCGGCATTCGCGACCAACGACGGCCCGGACCGCTGGTACCTGTGGGACATCGACGCCTGTGGTCACGATGTTTTCACCGTCCACAGCGGGCACTACCCGACGTCCGAGCAGGCGTTGGCGCAGTGGCGGAGCGGCGTGGGTGAGGTGGCCGCGGGTGCGGCCGCCTTCGTCCCGGCCGACGACATGGCGCTGCTGGAAGACATACTGCCGCGCGAGCAGGGCATGATGCGCCCGGGCGGCGAGAACGTCGCGCAGTTCGCCGAGTACCACCGCAGCAAGCGCCTGGCCGAAGCCGTCATGGCAGCGATCGAGGCGTCTGGCCGGTCCCCAGCCGCAAGACAAGCGGCTCTCGACGCTACGACCGCTGCCACCCGGTTCACCGCCTGGCTGCGAGCACAGCGATCCGAGCAACCGCTACCCGTCGACCTGGACGACATCGTCACCGAACTGGCCAGCTCCTGGCAGATCGCCGGCCCGGCCGCGCGGTACAGCGCCTGCTCGCCACACCGCGTCGCCCTCGTCGTGGACCACATGCGCGGCTACTACCAGGACGACTTCGCCGCCGACCTCGTCGCGCTGCTCCCGGACTGGACGCGCTGGCTGGCCGAGCTCAACAACACCGCACCCGAGCTCGCCGAACGCTGCCGCCCGTACGCCCACGGCGAGCCACACCCCAGCACCAGCCGCGCCGACAACGGCCCGCAATACCTGGCGCGCGTCACCGAGTAAGGTCAGCCGGCGCGGCCCAAGCACCGCCCGACGCCCGCGTCATCTCAATGCATTTCTGCGCGGCGTCCGAAGTCTGGACCGGCAGGTCGGCAACGAAGCCGCCGATACAGCACGTGCGCTGGCACTCATCGCGTCCGCTGGAGAGGCGGTCGAAATCGGCAGGTCGTACCTTGCCCTGGACGACGACGACCTGGGACAGCGTGTGTCCTGGGGACTGTCGTCACGGGCGCGGCCGGCTCAGCTCGTACTGCGTGACCTTACCCGCCTCTTCGCGCTTGTCGGACCGCTGGTGTTCGCCTTCGACCAGCTCGACAACCTGGTCGCCGTCACGGAAACATCGCTGGCGTCGCGCTCGTCCGGCGAGAGCCGGACGGCCAAGCGGTTGAGCAGCGACATCGCTGCGGGCCTGATGGACCTGCGGGAGGAGGCCCGCCGCACACTCATGGTCATCGCGTGTCAGCCTGACACCTGGCAGAAGATCACCCGGGCAGGGATCCGGTCCGCCCTCGATCGGTTCAACGTGCTGCCGAT
>DASXRB010000873.1:0-3402 GCA_036506875.1 Kribbellaceae bacterium
GAGCAGGCCGACTCGGTCGCCCAGCAGGTCGGCAGCAACATCGCCTGCCGCGTACCGCTCGACTTCGCCGACATCTACCTCGCCCAGATCGCCGCCACCACCGCGGAGACGGCGACGGCGGCGTACCGGACCTACGTCGGCGCCTCGGGCCTGCTGATCGTCGCGGTCGGCGAGGCCTCCGAGATCACCGACGGCCTGCGCGACCTAGGGCACGGCGAGGTCACCGTCGTCGACTGATGCGACGGGTGCGGGCGGGCCTCAGCCCGCGCTCGAGATGTACTTCGACAGCTGCTCGCGCTCGAACTCCAGCTCGCCGATACGGGTCTTGACCACGTCGCCGATGCTGACGATCCCGCGCAGCGTGCCGTCGACGACCACCGGCACGTGCCGGATCCGCCGCTCGGTCATCAGCCGCATCAGGTCGTCGATGTGCATGTCGGTGTCGACGGTGTGCACCTGCGCGGTCATGATCGAGTCCACCGGTGAGCCGAGCACGTCGGCGTCGCGGTGCAGCGCCCGCACGACGTCACGCTCGGACACGATCCCGGAGACGGACGTGCCGTCATCGCTGACCACGAGCGCGCCCACGTTGTGCTCGGCCAGCAATGCGAGCAGCTCGCGCACGGTGGCGTCGGGGGAGATGGTCACGACGTCGGTGCCCTTGCCGCGAAGCACGTCGTTGATCTTCATGGAGCCTCCTGGTCGTGTGATACGGCCCGTCCATCCATGGAGCCCTTGGTCAACGCTACTCGGGATCACACCGCCGCGTCAGCCCTCCTGCGTTTCACAAGACTGACTCTGCAAGGATCAGCCGCCATGGGGTGGCGTGACGATCTGGCGGTGCTACGGCATCGTGATGTGCGCTCCTTCCTGCTGGCGCGGTTCACGTCGGTGCTCGGCGGGTCGATCGCCCCGATCGCGCTGGCCTTCGCGGTGCTGGACGTCTCGCACTCGGCCGGCGCGCTCGGCGTCGTGCTCGCGGCCCGCAGCATCCCGAACGTGGTGTTCATGCTGGTCGGCGGCGTGGTCTCGGACCGGCTGCCGCGGCACCTGGTGATGGTGACCGCGAACTCGCTGTGCGCGCTGACCCAGGCGATGGCGGCCACGCTCTTGGTGTCCGGGCACGCGCACGTATGGCAGCTGGCCGCGATCGAGGCCGTGAACGGCACCGCGGCGGCGTTCCTGCTGCCCGCGCAGACCGGGGTACTGCCGTCGCTGGTGAGCACCGCCGAGCTGCCGCAGGCGAACGCGCTGTCCGGGTTCATCCGGTCGGCCGCGCTGATCGGCGGCGGCGCCGCGGCCGGTGTGATCGTCGGCTTCGCCGGCCCGGCGACCGGCCTGTTCATCGACGCGGCCACGTTCGCGATCGCGGCGGTGATCCTGGCCCGGCTGACGCTGCCGCGGATCGAGCGCGCGTCCACGTCGATGCTGCACGACCTGCGCGACGGCTGGATCGAGTTCGTCTCCCGCGAGTGGGTCTGGGTGATCGTGGCCGCGTTCATGCTCATCAACATGACCTGGAGCGCGTGCTGGAACACGCTCGGCCCGGTGATCGCCGACGACACCTTCGGCCGCACCGGCTGGGGTGTGGCCAGCGCCTGCTTCGGCGCGGGCCTGGTGGCTGGTGGCGTCGTGATGATCCGGCTCAAGCCGCGCCGTCCGCTGGTGATCGGGATGCTCGGCATCCTCGCCGACGTACCCGCGCTGGTGCTGCTGGTCGCGGCGCCTCGCACCGCCGTGATCGCGGCCGCGGCGTTCCTGGTCGGCATCGGCACCGAGTGCTTCGGCATCGGCTGGGAGACCGCGCTCGGCCAGCACGTACCGCTCGAGCGGCTGTCGCGGGTCTCGTCGTACGACGCTCTGGGGTCGTTCGTGGCGATCCCGCTCGGTCAGCTGTCGGTCGGGTACCTCACCGGTGTGCTGAGCGTACGTGCCGTCGAGCTGGCGGGCGCCGTACTGCTGGTGCTCCTGGTGGCCGCGACGCTCGCGTCCGCGTCGGTGCGCGGCCTGACCCGCGCCGAGGCTCCTGTTGTGGACGCTGTCTAGAACAGGGCGGACTGGTCGCGGTCGCCGATCCGGGCCAGCACCTCTGCGTGCAGGCGGCCGTTGGTCGCGAGCGCGTTGCCGCTGTTGGGACCCGGCCTGCCGTCGAGACCGGTGAACTGGCCGCCGGCTTCGGTGACGATCACCGACAGCGCCGCCATGTCGTACAGGTTCAGCTCCGGCTCCGCGGCGATGTCCACCGCGCCCTCGGCGACCAGCATGTACGACCAGAAGTCGCCGTACGCCCGGGTCCGCCAGCAGTCGTTCATCAGCCCGGTGAACTTGTCCAGCCGGCCGAGCTTGTCCCACCCGCCGAACGAGGCGTACGACAGCGACGCGTCGGAGAGGTCCGACACGTCGCTGACCCGGCATGGCGTCGCCGACATCAGCGAGCGCCCGGTCCACGCCCCGTCGCCGTACGACGCCCACCAGCGCCGGCCGAGCGCGGGCGCCGACACGACGCCGACGACGACCTGGTCCTCGATCATCAGCCCGATCAGCGTGGCCCAGACGGGCACGCCGCGGATGTAGTTCTTGGTGCCGTCGATGGGGTCCACCACCCAGCGCCGGCTGCCCCAGCCGGTGGTGCCCGCCTCCTCGCCGACCACCGCGTCCCGCGGCCGCGCCCGCGACAGCGTCTTGCGCATGACCTCCTCGACCTTGTGGTCGGACTCGCTCACCGGGGTCAGGTCGGGCTTGGTCGTGACATGCAGGTCGAGCGACTTGTACCGGTCCATCGTGATCGAGTCGGCGTCGTCGGCCAGGATGTGGGCCAGGCGCAAGTCGTCGGTGTGCGAGGGCATGTGCGCCAGGCTAGCCTGTGGACGGCGGTTGAGTACTCAACCGCCTCGATTCTGCGAGCGCTGTTCAGGAGGCGTCATGTTCGAACGCTTCGGTGACCTGCCGCTGCACGTGCTGGTGATCCACGCCGCTGTCGTCCTGTTGCCGACGTCGGCTCTGGTCGCGATCGTGTTCGCGGTACGGCCCGCGTGGCGCTGGCTGCTGCGCTGGCCGGTGCTGCTGCTCGCCCTGGGCTCGGCCGCCACCGCGTTCGTGGCCCGGCAGAGCGGCCTGGCCTTCGTCACCGCCAAGCCGGAGCTGGCCCAGCTGGTCGCCCTGCACAAGTCGCGCGGGAACCTGCTGTTCTACTTCACCCTCGGCTTCGCGGCGATCGCGATCCTCGCCTTCCTCTGGCTCACCGGCCCGTCCGCCCTCGCCAGCGGCCGCGGCGGCAAGACCCGGGAGGCGTCCGGCACCAACCGCATGCTCGACCTCGCCGTCAGTGCCGGCCTGGTCGTGATGGCCGCAGTCGTCGCCTGGCAGACCTACCGCACCGGCGACTCCGGCGCCCGCGCCGTC
>DASXRB010000874.1:0-2133 GCA_036506875.1 Kribbellaceae bacterium
CTCGACCCCACCGCCGTGAGCGCCGCCGAATGGGTCCGCTGGGTCGCCCGCTGGCAGCTCGGCAACCACGCCCGCACCCTCACCGGCCTCGCCGCCACCACCGCCTTCGCCCTCGCCGCCCGCGGCTAGGCGATCGCGACATCGGCGTCGAACCAGGTCGACTTCTCCTTCAGGTCGGGCACCAGCTCGATCGAATTCCGCGACGGCGCGCAGGGTCGCGTCGAATCCCGGCGTCCACTTCGTCGTCTCCACCCGGATCTCGAACCCGGAGGTCGTGATCACGATCCCCGCTTCGCGCCCAGGCTGCTTGTGCCACAGCACGGCTGTTCCATGGCGACGGGGTCGGGGGCGACCAGTTCGCGGGACGGATCTGCCGTGCCAGGCCCGGGTCGCAGCACTGTGCCGTCGCGAACCGCAGCAGCTCGCCGAGCCTGTCCCGCGCCCACTCGTCGAACGCCATCCCGCCTCCGCTGAGTCGCTCCCGGCAGGTAAACACATCCCGGCCCCCGATCCGCTGCACGCGGGATGGGTCAGTGCGGAAGGGCGTTCGAGCCGTCGAACCAGGTCGTGTCGTCCAGCGGGCGCTCGGCGAGGGTCAGTCCCTCCGCGACTGCGGTCAGCGTGTGCTCGGTCTGCGCGGGCGTTCCGAGCACGCCCGGGCGAACGTGGACGGCGAACTCGTAGCCGTCACCTGGCAGGACCGGGGTAGTGCCGTCGTGATCGGACTGGAGGAACGCGGTCCGTCCGTCGACCGCCACCGGCTTGTCGCCCGGCGTTCGCTCGGTCAGGTCGTCCTGACGCAGGCTGATGCCGAGCGCATTCGGGCTTTCCGGACGTGCGAGGTCGTGGTCACGGACCGCAAGGACGGTGACGAGCGGGGGTAACGCTCCGGGGTGCGAGGCTGCCCGGGGGTCGATGGCCACGGTGGGTGCGGACGCTTGGCTGTGGCCTCCTGTACGTCGAAGCCGTCGGGCAGGTACCCGATGGTGAACGGCACCAGCAACGGCTGCCGCTCGAACACGACCGACTCCGAGACGGTCTGTTCGGTGCCACGGAGATCCTCGGTCAGGTTTGCGTCGAGGCAGGTCGTGACCGCCCAGGAGTCGATCGCGTACAGCCCGGCGATCCTCGACGGCTGGTCGACGATCCAGTCCGACGGCAGCCGCGAAGAATCCGGGCATGCCGTTCACGGTGATCGCCGTCGACCCGGGCGGGATCACCTTCGGGTCGAAGGCGCCGGGGCGGTAGACCTCGACGATGACGCCGGCGCTGGACCCGGGCTGGACTTCGGTCCGCTCCCGGTCCCGGTACAGCCGGTGTTCACCGAGGCCCCCATGGGAGATCCCGGCCGGCAGGGCAAGGCGGAACGAGTGCCGCCACGGCGCGTCGGGAAGAGGCGTGATCGGGGTGGACGCGAGTGGTGCCGCCGGAGTGTCGTGCCGCGACCGGAGCAGCAGCGGCGTGCTGATCGCGGCGCCGGTGAGCAGCGCCGCCGATCCCACCAGCACCCGCCGCCCGGATCGTGACCCGGATTCGCGAGATGCTGTCCGCTCGCACCGTCACACAGGCTCATGCCGAGCAGAAGGGAGCGCCGATGTCGGACTGGTACGGGGAGTACAGGCAGAACCAGCGGCTGGAGGAGCTGCGGGACGACCTGGCGTCGGCGTCGTACGAGACCAGCCGGCTGCGCTCCCAGCTCGCCCGGGTGCAGGGCTCGCTGGAGGCGCGGGTGGAGCAGCTGGCGCGGGCGTTCGACGCGTTCGTCGAGCTGTCGGACCTGCGCCAGGAGCTGATCGTGTACGCCGGCGCGGCGGAGGTCCGGCAGTACGCCGGCCAGGTGCTGGCGGCGCTCGCCTCCCGTGAGACGCCCGCGGCGGCGGCGCCGGCGGACGTGGCCGGCTACTGGCTGTGGCCAGCCGTGGCCGCTGTCGAGGAGCTGTGCTCCGGCGCCGACGCGACGAAGGCGCTGGCCGAGGCGACCGCGCGGGACGGGCGTCGTACGGCGTCCTTCCTGTGCCTGGCGCTGGTCGCGCTGGGGCGGCGGGACCTGATCCGCGAGGAGTGGGTGGCGGCCGCGTTCGGAGAGGTCGCGGCGGACCGGTCGGTGACCGGGTTGCAGCGGACGTTGTGGGT
>DASXRB010000875.1:0-3123 GCA_036506875.1 Kribbellaceae bacterium
CCTCCGGGGTCACCCGCGGCGCCGCCTCCTCGACACCGCGCCGGGCGGCCTCCGACACCTTCCGGCTGTCGTCCTCGACCAGGTTCCGCAGTGCCTGCCACGCGGCGTACGCCTGTCCGAGGTCCGCGTCGTTCAGCCGCCCGCGCAGCTCGTCGACGACCCCGAACCTGGTCGCGGTCAGCGGGCTGTCCATCGCATCCAGCAGCGCCGGCGCGAGCGGCGCGGGGGTGATCCGGCGGACTCGGCTGCGAGCGATCAGCAGCTCGCCGGAGGCGCCGAACGTCCACATCTGCGGATTCTGGTTCGGCGTGACCCGGTGCACCCGGTCGGTGACGAACCCGACCAGCTCGGTGAGCCCGACCCAGCCGTCCCCGTCCCGGTCGGCCTCGCCGGTGGTGAGACCGTCCACGACCGCACCGGTGAACACCGACGGCCGCGGTTCCGCGCCGGCGGCGAGCTGGTCGCCCTCGAACGCGTACTCCATCGCGCTGGACGCGGTCACCACGACCCGGCCCCGGCCGCCGCCGACGTCGGCCTGGCCGGCGAACGCGTCGCGCACCTGCGCCTCCCCCGCGGCCCGCACCACCATGCCGCGCGGGAACGCGCCGCCGTAGCAGCAGTCGAGGAACAGCGCGATCCGCTGCGCCCGGCTGTCGGCCATCTGCCGGTTGACGAAGTCCGCGGCGAGCGCGGTCGACGCGAGCCGGGTCGGCCGGGTGTCCGCGACCGCGAGGTACAGCTCACCCGCGGCGTTCTTCAGGCCGTGGCAGGAGAAGTGCAGCAGCAACAGGTCCTCGGGCGCCCGGTCGGCGAAGAAGTCCTCCACCGCGAACCGGATCTCCTGCGCGGACCGGTTGTGCAGGACCTGGACCTCGAAGGCCCCGACCGAAGGGTCGCCGAGCGCCTCGGCCAGCGCCATCGCGTCCTGCGCCGGTGCGACGAGCCGCCGCAGCCCGGCGTCGTTGTACTCGTCGTTGGCCACCACGAGCGCGTGGCGTCCGCCGTCCATACCGGTCACCTCAGCTCGCCGCGTGGCGGCGGATCCAGTCGTCGACGACGCGCTGCTGCACCTGGTCGCTGGCACCGGTGAGCTCGAGCACGTCCCCGCCGATCTCGATCTTCACCGTGCGGTTGCCGCCGGAGCGGCGCATCCAGTCGCGGACCGCGGCGACGACCGCGCCCACCGTCTGCAGGGTCGGTTGCAGCGACACGACCAGGACACCGGCCACCGCGGCCAGCGCGCCCCGCGTGCCCTCCGGTGCGTCGCCGGACAGGTCCGGCTCCACCGACGACACGTCGAGCCCGAGCAGCTCCTGCCGCAGCTGCAGCGACAGGCCTTCGAGCCGGTCCGCGTCGGCCCCCTCTTCCACCACTCCGAGCCGCAGCTCAGCGGTCATGCGCGCCCCCTCCACTCAGCGTCACCACAAACGATCCTCCTGTGGCGGCGTGGCCACAACCTAGCCACGCAGGCGTGGACAACCTCTGCACTCGGTGGCCCCGGGCAGCGCGTAGATGTAGCAGCACGACTCGCGCTCCGCGCTCCCGAGGCCGACCCCGAGCAGCGCGGCGGCCTCGGCGGTGTACAGCCCCCCTTCGCACCGGTTGAGCGCGCTGCGCAGCTCGTCGGCCACCGCCCCGTGACGCTGCCGCGAGCTCAGCTTCACCCCCGGCCGGTAGGACTCGGCGAACGCCGCGCAGTGCGCCCGCACGGCCTCCGCCGCCTCCCCGGCCGGCAGCAGCGGCCCCGGCAGCAGCACGATCCGGTCCGGGTAGTGCTGCGAGGGATGCCGCCGGAACGCCAGCGAGTCCGGGTCCGGCGCGTACCTCGTCAGCGCGAGCGCCGTCGCGGTGACGAACGCCGGCACCCCGGCGTACCACATCAGCACGAACATCGCCGCCACCTGCCGTGGCGCCTCGATCCCGTACTGCGCGCCGTACTGCGCCTGCAGAGTCTCCCGCCACGCGGCGGTCGGATCGCCGCCCGCGCACTGCGAGGCCAGCACGTCGGCGCACGAGACCCACCCGGGTGGCACCGCGCCGGCGGCTCGCACCGACAGCCACGGCACCCGCCCGTCCAGCAGTCCCGCCAGCCGGCCGGTATCGATCACCCAGTCACCCTACGATCGGGTACGACGACCGGCGCGCCGCCGACGTCCACGACCGTCGCCCGCAACCCGAACACGTCCGCGAGCAGCTCCTCGGTCAGCACCTCGGCAGGTGTCCCCCGCGCCGCCACGGTCCCGTCCTTCATCACCACCAGGTGGTCGGCGTACCGCGCCGCCAGCGTCAGGTCGTGCAGCACCGCCACCACCGTCCGTCCGCCCGCGCGCGCCGCCGCGTGCACGACCTCCATCACGTCGACCGCGTGCGCCAGGTCCAGGTAGGTCGTGGGCTCGTCCAGCAAGAGGTACGACGTCCCCTGCGCGAGCACCATCGCTATCCAGACCCGCTGCCGCTGCCCACCCGACAACGCGTCCACCGCGCGGCCGGCGTACTCGCTCATCCCGACGGCGCGGAGCGCGCCGGCCACCGCCTCCTCGTCGTACGCGCTGAACCCCGCGAAAAGCCCGCGGTGCGGGTGCCGCCCGCGCGCGACGAGCTCCGCGACCGTGATCCCCTCCGGTGTGACCGGACCCTGTGGCAGCACGCCGAGCCGGCGGGCGAGCTGCCGGGCCGGCAGCCGGTGCACGTCGGTGCCGTCCAGCAGCACCCGCCCGGCACGCGGTGGCAGCAGCCGGCTCATCCCGCGCAGCAGTGTCGACTTGCCCGAGCCGTTCGGCCCGACGATCGCGGTCACCGCGCCCGCCGGCAGCTCGAGCGCCAGCCCGCTCACCACCGGTGCGTCGGTTCCGTACCCGAGGGTCAGGTCCTCCGTACGCATCAGCTTCCCTTCCGCTGCCGTCCGACGAGATGGACCAGATACGGCGCCCCGCAGGCGGCTGTCACGACCCCGACCGGCAGCTCGTGCGACCCGGCACCGGCGAGCTCCAGCCCGGTACGCGCGACCAGGTCCGCGGTCACCACCAGCAGCGCGCCGGCCGTGGCCGCGGTGAGCAGGGGCGGCCGGTCCGTACGCGCCAGCCGCCGCGCGGCCTGCGGCGCCACCAGCGCCACGAACGCGAC
>DASXRB010000876.1:0-1668 GCA_036506875.1 Kribbellaceae bacterium
GGCCGGATCACCTGGGACGGCACTGACATCGCCGAGGTCGAGCCGGACGCGGTCCGCCGGCAGATCGCGGTCATCTTCCAGGACTTCCTGCACTACGACCTCACGGCACGGGAGAACATCGGCCTCGGCGCGGTGGAGCACGTCGACGAGCTCGACGTCGTCCGCGACGCCGCGCGGCAGGCGGGCGCCGACGGCTACCTCGAGGCGCTGCCCGCGGGCTACGCGACCATCCTGTCGCCGGAGTACGACGGTGGCCGGGACCTGTCCGTCGGGCAGTGGCAGCGAGTGGGTCTGGCCCGCGCCTTCATCCGTGACGCACCGCTGATCATCCTCGACGAGCCGACGGCCTCGCTGGACCCGCGCGCCGAGCACCTGCTGTTCAGCAGGATCCGCCGGCTGTGCGAGGGGCGCACCGTGCTGCTCATCTCGCACCGCTTCAGCACCGTCCGGGACGCGGACCACATCTACGTGCTGTCCAGCGGCCGGATCGTCGAGCACGGCGACCACAAGGACCTGATGGCGTACGGCGGCCTGTATGCCGAGCTGTTCACGCTGCAGGCCGCCGCATACACCCCCTGACATCGGCCCCGCCGAGGTCTACGCCGGCGGGGGCGCCGCCAGGACCCGGCTCGCGACCCAGGCGATGTCCTCCGCGGTCCGCGCGGGGGTGTCCGACGGTTGCATGACGTGGCTCAGCACGACCCGTACGACGACGTCGATCACGACGCCGAGCTGGTGCTCGTCGAACGGCAGGTCGTAGTCCTCGAGGCGGTCGACCAGCATGGCCTTGGCGGTGCTGAGCAGCGACTCGGCGTGCGTGGTCAGCAGCGGCAGCAGCTCGGTGTCGGCGCCGTGCGTGGCCGACACCACCGCGCGCAGCAGGATGTTGTCGTGTGCGAGCACGAGCACGTTCTCGGCGGCCGCGCGGATCGCCGCGACCAGGTCGCGCGGGTGCTCGTCGAAGGCCTGCTGCACGACGGACAGGAACCGGCCGAGCTCGTCGAGCACCATCGCCTCGGCCAGCGCCGGCTTGGACCCGATCTCGTTGTAGACGGTCTGCCGGCTGACCCCGACGATGTCGGCCAGTCCGGCCATGGTGACCGACGACCAGCCCGACCGCGCGGTCAGCTCGATCGCCGCCGCGATGATCCGGTTCCGGATCGGCCCGGCGGGACGCGGTGCCGTGGTCAGCGTCTCGGTCATGACAGCCATGCTAGGGAACGGCGGCCGCTTTCCCCTCGGCGAACCGCAGGGCCTCGGTCCACGCGCCGCGGTTCGCGATCCGGCGGCGGTATTTCATGATGTCGCTCGGCTCCTCACGACGCCACCACCGGCTCGACGAAGTCGCGCTTCTCGCGCACGCCGCAGTCCGGGCAGCACCAGGTGTCGGGTACGGCGGACCAGGGCGTGCCGGCCGGGAACCCCTCCCGCGGGTCGCCGACGGTCTCGTCGTACGTGTATCCGCATCCGGGGCACCGCCCGCCGTGCGCGGTCACCGGCGCCGGTCGCGGCTCGCCGGCGCGCGCTCGCGCGGACCGGATGCCCTCGGCAACGATCGGCGACGGGGTGGCCGGCGCGGTCCCGGCGGCGTACGTGGCCAAGATCTTGTCGCGGCGGCGCGGGTCGATGTTGGCCCGGCTCAGGTCGCCGCCGAAGTGCGCGAGCACC
>DASXRB010000877.1:0-1542 GCA_036506875.1 Kribbellaceae bacterium
CCAGCTTGAAGTTCTCCTGCTGCATGTCGGCGAAGGTGGGTGACTTCAACAAGTGCCACGCCTCTTCTTGGACGACGATCCGGCGGCGGCCGTCGTCGCGGCCCCACAGCGACTTCAACCAGGTGCTCACGCACGCCGTCAGGATCGGTTTGGCCGCGTCGGCGACCTGCCGCAGGTTGACCGACACCATCCGTCCGTCCAGGTCCATGCCGGGGCTGGTCTCCTCGTCGAACATGCCGGCCAGATCGCCAGTGACCAGCCGCCGCAGCGAGAACGCCACGTCACGGCCCCACTCCTGCAGCTCCGCGACGCCGGTTTCCAGCGTTTGTGCGGCGTGCTCGGAGGGTCGCAGGAGCTGGCCGACCAGCTCGGGGATGCGCGGCTGGCGCTGACGCCGACGGGCGGCCAGCTCGACCTCCCCGTAGGCCAGCTCGAGCGCCGCGCCCTCCCGCGGGAACAACTGGCGGCCCACCAGCAGCTCGGCGATCGAGCGCAGCAGGGTCAGCCGGGCCGACCCGCCGATCTTGGCGTCCAGGGGGTTCAGGCGCAGATGGCCGCCGCTGATAAAGCGGACCGGATTGACCTCGAGGGCCTCGCACAGCCGGTCGTACTCGCCTTTGACGTCGGTTACCAGGGGGGTGTAGCCGAAGACTACCTGTCTATAGAGGTAGCTCTTGGTCAGGGCGCTCTTGCCGTAGCCGATGTCGCCGAGAATGAGCATGTTCGGGCCGTTCAGCTTGCCCTGCTGGTAGAGCACGAACGGGTCGAAGCAGAACGTTCGCTGCAGCGCGTCGCGGCCGATGATGGCGCCGTCGCTGCCAAGACCGGCATCGGCCATGAACGGGAACGCCGACTGCACGTGCCGGGTCGTTGCGCGGTAGGGGTGCCGCCAGGTCCGTGGGGTCGCCGTCATTCCAGGCCCCTTCCCAGCGGCAGAGTCCAGGTGAACGCGGCCGCCTGTTGGCCCTCCAGCAGGCGCAGCTCGCAGTAGGACTGGCCGGCCAGGTCATCCATGGACCTGAATGCCCGCTCCAGCGCCGCGAGGTCCGGGGCGGTTACGGTGACCGTAACCGCATAGACCATCACCGCATGCCCGTCGGCGAGCTCTCGCATCCGGCGGGCGGCGGCGCTTTCCCGCTTGTCGTCCTCGGCCGTGGCGAGCTGGCCGAGCTGCTCCTTGCGTACTTCGTCGGCCCGGATCCTGGTCAGGGCTCGCTTGACCTCGCGGTTGGCCTCCTGGCGTGCGACGCCCTTGAGGGTCATGCTGACCGTGCGGCTGACGCCACCCTCCAGCATCAGCGGCACGAACCAGTCGGCCGGCACGTCGGTCATCGGCAAGACCAGATCGAACGAGCGGTGCCAGGCCCGGTCGGCGGTGCGGTAATAGCCCCAGCGTTGCTCGGTCGCATACGGCCACGGCGCGTCGCTGCCCCATTCCCGGTCAGGGTGAAGGGTCGCCAAGACGTTGAGGTCGGCGAGTGCGTCGGGGTCGAAGGCGGTGCGGATGATTCCCTGGTACACGCGCACGCCAAGCCGTCGGCG
>DASXRB010000878.1:0-2802 GCA_036506875.1 Kribbellaceae bacterium
GGTCGGAACGGACCGATGAGCGCCGACACGCCGGGTCGGAAGGGCCCGATGAGCGGACGAGCGCGGGGGTCAGTTGCAGGGGTGGCCGGTGGGGAGGGGGGTGGTGTCGGCCGGGTACTCGAGGAGGAGGACCGAGGTGACGGGGCCGGAGACGGCGCGGTAGGTGTGGGAGGACTGGGCGGGGAAGGAGACGTAGTCGCCGGGGCCGAGCTCGTGGGGGGAGCCGGCGGGGCCGACCTGGAGGGTGCCGGTCGTCACGATGACGTGCTCGAAGCCGGGATGGCCGTCGGAGTGCTGGGTCTCACCGGGGCGGACGCGCTGCTCGTAGACCTCGATGACCGACGAGGTGACGTCGAGGCGGCGGAGCATCCGCAGGTCGACGGCGTTGCTGCTCAGGACCTCGCGGTCGGCGGCGCGGACCAGGACCACGCCGGCGTTCGGGCGTTCGTCGAGCAGGGTCGACACCGGCACCTGGAGCGCGTTCGACAAACTGAACACCGTCTCGATGGTCGGGTTGCCGGTGCCGGACTCCAGCTGGGACAGCGTGCCCTTGGCGATACCGGACCGCCGGGCGACCTCCGACAGCGACAGCGACCGTGCCTCGCGCAGGGTCCGCAGGTTCGCGGCGAGCGTCTCGCCGGCGCGTGCTCGAGCCATCTCACCTCCACGCCGGGCCCGTCCTCGACGGCCTCAGCGTAGCCGCCATCGCGTCGTCCATCGCACGATCTGACCGTCCGCACCCGCGCGGATGCGCAGCGTGTCGTTGATCCGGCTCGCGTGTTCGAAAACGTTCAGAAAGCGGCCACCAGTACCACATAGCTCTGGACAACACCCGATAGATCGCTGTGTACTTCCCCACGACCCGGACGCCCGAGGGTGGAGAGGGGGTGCGCTATGACCGCCATCAAGCTGGACGCCGTGACGAAGGTCTACAAGGGCGGGTACCTGGCCGTGAGCGACCTGTCCCTGGACATCGCCGACGGCGAGTTCATGGTGCTCCTCGGGCCCTCCGGGTGCGGGAAGTCCACAGTGCTGCGGATGATCGCCGGCCTGGAGGAGGTCACCTCCGGTGACGTGTGGTTCGGCAACCGGCTCGCCGAGGCGCTGACGCCGAAGGACCGCGGCGTCGCGATGGTCTTCCAGAACGGCGCGCTGTACCCGAACCGCACGGTGCGCGAGAACATCACCTTCCCGCTGAAGCTGGCGCGCGAGAACCCGGCCGAGGCGAACGCCAAGGCCGTCGAGCTGGCCCGGATCCTGGGCATCGAGCAGACCCTGGACCGCCTGCCCCGGACGCTGTCCGGAGGGCAGCGGCAGCGGGTGGCGATCGGGCGGGCGTTCATCCGGCAGCCGACGGTGTTCCTGATGGACGAACCGCTGTCGAACCTCGACGCGACGATGCGCACCGAGCTGCGGCACGAGATCGGTGCGATGGTCCGCGGCTACACGACCGTCTACGTCACCCACGACCAGGTCGAGGCGCTCGCGCTCGCCGACCGGATCGCGATCATGCGCGCGGGGCAGGTCGAGGACGTCGGCACGCCGGCCCAGGTCTACAACGACCCGGCGACGGCGTTCGTGGCGGGGTTCCTCGGGACGCCCCGGATCAACCTGCTGGCCGCGACCGTCCGGGTCGCGGCAGGACGTGGCCTGGTCCTCGACTTCGGCACGCAGGCGCTGGTGCTGCCGGCCCGCGATCACCGCAACGCACCGCTCGCCGAGCACGTGGACCGGCCGGTCGTGGTCGGCATCCGCTCCGACGCCCTCACCCCGGACGACGGCGCCCGCGACGGCAACCGGCTGACGGGCCGGCTGCGCACCCTCGAGTACCACGGGCACCAGTGGATCGCCTACCTCCAGGCCGGTATGGAGGTGGTCAACCCGGACCTGATCGGCCTCGACCGGCGCGGCCGGGCCCACGGTACGGCGGTCGCCCGCCACGGCTCCCACCGTGCCGGCGCGCGCACGCCACACATCGTCGACGGGCGGTCGACGCTGGTCGCCCGGATCCGCGCGTTGCTGGGGCGGGCCGAACCAGCGCACGTCGAGCCGGCCCAGTCCGGTACGCACCGCCGTGCCGACCTCGTGGTCCAGGTCGACGCCAACCTCGGCCGGAGGTCGGGTGAGCCGGTTCAGCTCGCGGTCGACGTCGCCCGGATCCACATCTTCGACCAGCACGGCCGCCGGGTCGATCCCGTCAGCCGCTGACCGCACCCGCATCGATCAGGGCCAGTACGTCGGCCGTGGTCCGCACATCACCGAAGGTGCGGTAGACGGTGTAGAGCGCGGCGTTGTGGTCCTGGTCGCGGCGCGCGGCGTTGCCGTCGGCGACCAAGATCACGCGGTACCCGACCGTGCTGGCGTCGCGCGCCGACGACTCGCAGCACACATTCGTCACGGTGCCGGTGATCAGCACGGAGTCGATGCCCCGCTCCGACAACAGATCCGGCAGTGGCGAGCGGCCGGGGAAGAACGCACTGGCGGCGGTCTTCTCGACCAGCAGGTCGTCGTCGTGAACTGCGAACTCGTGCCAGAGCCGCTCGCGCGGCGGTCCGTCGCCGCCGGTGGCCGCGAACATCGCGGCGATCGCCGGCCCGAGGAACTCGAGGTGCCGCCGCCCGCGCCGCGACTCCTGCCGGTTGTACTCCCGCTCCTCGATGAACCACTCGTGGACCGCACTCTCGATCTCCGTCACGACGGCGAACCTGCCAGCCGGCACCGACAACCGATTCCAGTTGACGGTTCTCGCGATGAGAAAGGCGCCTTCCTCGGCGAAGGTACACAACTGGCGCGGATGCGTGG
>DASXRB010000879.1:0-2087 GCA_036506875.1 Kribbellaceae bacterium
CGCGGGCGGTGGCGCGGCCCGGACCGTTCGGTACGCGATGACGTCCTCGGCCTCCCAGCCCAGGCTGGTCAGCCGGGCCAGCAGCGCCTCGGTGGCGATGTCGGCGCGGGGCAGCAGCACCCGGTCGATCGGGTCCAGCACGGAGTCGTACGGCGGGAAGTCGGCGAGCAGGCCCTCGCTGGACTGCTCACCGCTCGGCAACAGCTCCGGCTTGACCCCGAACGCCTGGACGGCCTTTGCGGTCGCGTCCCCGATGCAGGCGATCTTGACCCCGGCGAACGCGCGCGCGTCCAGGCCGAACTCGGAGAACTTCTCCCAGACCGCCTTGACCGCGTTGGTGGAGGTGAAGACGACCCATTCGTACCGGCCGGTGACCAGGCCCTTGATCGCGCGCTCCATCTGGGCCGGGGTGCGCGGCGGCTCGACCGCGATGGTCGGCACCTCGCACGGGATCGCGCCCCAGACCCGCAGCCGGGCGCTCATCGCGCCGGCCTGCTCCTTGGTGCGCGGCACCAGCACCTTCCAGCCGTAGAGCGCCCGGCTCTCCCACCAGGAGAGCTTGTCGCGCTGGCCGACGCCCGCTCCGATGGTCACCACGAGCGTCCCGTAGAGACCGATCGCGGCGTCGACCAGACCGTCCAACGTGGAGGACGAGCTGGACTGCGTGTCCGTCGTGCCGTCACCGGTGACGCAGAGCGAGGTCTGGCCGGACATGCCCGCGGCCAGCAGGCCGTCGCGGACCGCCGCCAGGTCACCGGCGTCGAGGGTCAGCACCAGCGTGCCGGGCGTGGCGACCAGGGCGTCGAAGTCGACGGCAGCCGGGTCCCGCACCTCGACCGCGGTGCGCAGCCCACCGGTCGGGACGCCCGCGTACGCGGTGACGCCATCGCTGAACGTGATCCCCGGGATGACCTCGAACGGGACCGCGGTGCGCGCGACGGCCTGCGCCTCCTTCACGACGCTGTCGGTCGTGAACGGGTCACCCATGACGAGGCGGACCACCTCGCAGCCCGACCGGGCGGCGGAGAGCAGCACCTTCGCGATGTCACCCGGCGCACCCTCCGCGACGCTGACCTCGAGCTCGGGGGGCGCCGCGGCGACGACGTCCGCGATCAGCGATGACGGGGCTGACGCGTCGTGAATCACGTAATCGGCTGACGCGATCGCGTCCACCGCGCTGCGGGTGAGCAGCCCGGGGTCGCCGGGGCCAGCGCCGACGAAGGTGATCCGACCAGTGGACTTACGGCGGGTCATGCAGTACTCCCCATCAGGGTCATGGCGCCGGCATCGAGCAGCTCGACGGCGAGGCGTCGGCCGATCGCGTCGGCGTCGTGGAGCGGGCCGGAGGCCGAGCGCCGGAGGGCAGCGCTGCCGTCCAGGGCGATCACACCTCCGTGGAGCTGGAGTTCTGGTTCACCGGACCCCGGCTCGCCAGGCGGGCGGACCCGGGCAAGGGCGCCCACCGGGGCGCTACACCCCGCCTCCAGGGCCGCGAGAAGCGCGCGCTCGGCGACGACCGCGGCGCGGGTCACCGGGTCGTCGAGGGCAGTGAGCAGGTCGACCATCGCGGTGTCCTGCGACCGGCACTCGACCGCGAGCGCACCCTGCGCCGGCGCCGGCAGCAGGACCTCCGGGTCGAGCACCTCGGTCACCTCGGCCAGGCGATCCAGCCTCGCGACGCCGGCGTAGGCCAGCACGACGGCGTCCAGCTCGCCCTGCGCGACCTTGCGGATCCGGGTGTCGACGTTGCCGCGGATCGGGACGCAGGTCACCGAGGCGCCGGCCCGGCGGGCCCACAGCGAGAGCTGGGCAACCCGGCGCGGAGCACCGGTGCCGATGCGGGCACCGTGGGGCAACGCGTCCAGCGCGAGGCCGTCGCGGGAGATCAGCACGTCCCGCGGATCCTCGCGCGGCGGCACCGCGCCGATCGTGAGCCCCTCCGCGGGCGCGGTGGGCAGGTCCTTGTACGAATGGACGGCGAGGTCGATGTCGCCGGCGAGCAGGGCCTCGCGCAGCGCGGAGACGAAGACGCCGGTGCCGCCGAGCTGCGTGATCGGCGCCGAGCTGAGGTCGCCCGCGGTCGCGAT
>DASXRB010000880.1:0-3756 GCA_036506875.1 Kribbellaceae bacterium
GGTGACGGCACGAGGTGACCGGCGTAGTTCCAGTACCGGACGGTGCCGGTCGCGCGCGGTCTGGCCGGCAGGATCGCCGCCGGGACGGAGAGCGTCACCGCCGAGGCGCGCTTGATCGTGTACGCCACCGGGTGCGTGAGCGTCGCGCTGGCGGTGCCCTGGTAGACCGTGGCGATCCGCCAGGGGCCGGTCACCGTCGCGTAGTCGAACGTGTCCGCGCCGAGCCAGCCGAACAGGTCGACGTAGTCGGCGTAGTAGTCGAGCTCGACGCGGTGCGCCCTCGAGCCGTCGGGTCGTTCCACCAGCACGACCGGGTAGTCACTGCTGTCGCAGCTCGGGATCCCCGACAAGATGCCGTACGAAGTGTCCGCGGGTGTTATGCCCAGCGGATCGGTGCGCGGCGGCCCGTCGTACGGCGTCCGCGGCACGGGCACGGTCACCCGCAGGTCCGCGAGGCAGTCCGACGTGGACGCGTGCGCACCGGTGGGCGCGGCCAGCCCGGTGACGAGCGCGCTCACCGCGAGCACGACGCTCACTCTGGTCATGATGGTCATTCCCTCCCGTGGTCGCTCAGCTGACGTCGACCGCGCCGATCCAGCGGTACGACGACGTGATGCTCTGGTACGGCGACAGGAACGCGACCCGGACATCGGCGTCGGACGAGGCGTTCCAGTTCGTGTAGAAGTACCCGTTGCTGTTGGTCGTGGCGTCCGCGACGGTGCCGTAGGGCTTCGTCCGGTCCCCGCGCGGCCGGGTCTGCACGACGACCGTCTGGCCGCCGTACGGGATGACCTTGCCGGTGGTCGTCACGACGGTCAGGTGGCCCCAGGTCGACATCAGGGTGCCGGGGTGGACCACCGTGGTGTTGGTCGGCCTGACGGTCCCGCTGATCGAGGTCGGGTGCAACACCTTGGCCAGCGTGCCTCCGGAGCCGGGCAGGTTGGTCACCCAGCCCAGGGTCGGCGTGCTCGGCACCGCGGCGAACACCCGGGTCGTGCTGGTCAGTGGCAGCGTGACGACGAACCGGCCGTACTTGTCCGTCGTCGTGCTGGTGAGCTGCGTGACGGCGCCGGTCACGGTGTCGTACTTCCGGATGTCGACCCGCCGTCCGGCGGAGGCGACGAGTTCGCGCTCGACGTTCCAGAACTGGACGATGCCGGCCGCGACCGGCTTGCCGGGCACGTTCACCGCCGGGATGGACATCGCCACGGTCGAGGCACGCTTGACCGTGTAGGACACCGGGTGGGTGAGCGTGGCGCTGGTCGTGCCCGCGTACGCCGTGACGATCCGCCACGGGCCGGTCCCGGTGACCCACGGCAGGTCGTCCTTGCCGTACCACCCCAGGATGTCCGGGTACTGCCAGTACGTGTCGAGCTCGACGCGGTGCGCGCCGGAACCGTCCGGGCGCTCGACCCGGACCGCGGGGTGGTCGGCACCACAGGCGCGATCACCCTTGATCTGGATGTATGACACGCCCGGCGTGATCGCCAGGCCGTCGAACGGCGAACTGCCGCCGGACTCCGGCGCGGTGGGCACGGTGAGGATCAGGTCCGCGAGGCAGTCCGCGGTGGACGCGCTCGCGGCCGGTGTCGCGGTCAGGCCGGCCGCGACCGCGATCGAGGCGACGGCGACCGCCACTGTGGTTCTGGTAGGTCTCACCGGGGTGCTCCCTTCGACAAGAGGCGGATCTAGCTCACGTCGACGGCGCCGATCCAGCGGTACGACGAGGTGACGCTCTGGTACGGCGACAGGAACGCGACGCGGACGTCGGCATCGGACGAGGCGTCCCAGTTCGTGTAGAAGTAGCCGTTGCTGTTGGTGGTGGCGGCCCCGACGGTGCGGTAGGCCTTCGTCGTGTCGCCGCGCGGCCGGGTCTGCACGACCACCTTCTGGCCGGCGTAGGGGATGACCGCGCCGCTGCTCGTCACCACGGTCAGGTGGCCCCATGTCGACATCAGCGTGCCGGGGTGCACCACCGCGGCGTACGTCGGCCGGACGGTGCCGCTGATCGAGGTCCGGTGCAGCACCTTCGCGACCGTGTCCCGGGCGCCGGCGTGGCTGGTGACCCAGCCGAGGGTCGAGGTGCTCGGCACGGCGGCGTACACGCTGGTGGTCTTGGTGAGCGGCAGGGCGACGGCGTACCGGCCGTACGAGTCGGTCGTGGTGCTGGCGATCACCTTGCCGGTGCCGGAGCCGGCGTCCTGCAACCGGATGTCGACCCGCCGTCCCGGCGAGGCGACCAGCTGCCCCTGGTAGTTCCAGTACTTGACGACGCCGGACGCGACCGGCTTCGCCGGCGCGTACGCCGAGGGGATGGACAGCGTCACCGTCGTCGCGCGCTTGACGGTGAAGTACACGGGGTGCGTGAGCGTCGCGCTCGTCGTGCCCTCGTAGGCGGTGAGGATGCGCCAGCGCCCAGTGCCGGTGACGTACGGCAGTACGTCCAGGCCGAACCAGCCGCTCACGTCGGGCGACTCGACGAAGGCGTCGAGCTCGACGCGGTGGGCCGCCGACCCGTCCAGGCGCTCGACGCGGACCGCGGGGTGCTCGCTGGTGCAACCCAGGCCGGCCGTGAGCTGGTAGTGCGGTGCCGTCGGCGTGATCGCCAGGCCGTCGTACTGCGGCGGGCCGATCCAGGTCATCTCTGGTGCCGGGACGGTGAGCTTCAGGTCGGCGAGGCCGCAGTCCGCGGTGGACGCGCTCGCGACGGGTGTCGTGGTCAGGCCGGCGGCGAGCGCGGCACCGGCGGCCGCTGAGGTCAGTCTGTGGAGGTTCACACTTCCTTGATGCGGCGTCACGGTCGCAGGTTGCGGCCGGATAGGCTGCCCGGGCAGACAGCACCATCGAGAGCCCGGAGAGTCCTCAGATGTCGCAGCGCACCCTGGTCCTGCTCAAGCCCGACGCCGTGCGGCGTGGCCTCGTCGGGGAGATCCTCGGCCGTTTCGAGGCGAAGGGGCTGACGATCGACGCGATGGACCTGCGCACCATCGACGGGGACCAGGCCGACCAGCACTACGCCGAGCACGTCGAGCGCGATTTCTACCCGCCGCTGCGCACGTTCATCACCAGCGGGCCGCTGGTGGCCATGGTGCTGTCCGGTGACGAGGCGGTCGACGTGGTGCGCGGCATGCTCGGTGCCACCGACGGCCGGAAGGCCGCCCCGGGAACGATCCGGGGCGACCTGTCCCTGTCCAACCGGGAGAACCTCGCCCACGGCTCGGACTCGCCCGAGTCCGCCGCCCGCGAGATCAAGCTCTGGTTCCCCGACCTGGGCTGATCACGGCCTCAGCTCACCTTGAGCGTGACGTTCGGCGAGGCGCTGCTGATGTTGTAGCGGTCGTACGGCGTGAACACGCGACGACGTGATCGACGTACAGCGCCGATCGACGTTCGAGGCGGCGTCGGACGCCGCGGCAGCTGCGAGTAGGCGGAGATGCCGCCGCCCCCCAGCGTGTCCTGGACTGGGTGGTCGCCGGCTGTCGGTGTCGCCGCCGGTCCTGCGAGAGCACCCCTCACTGTGCTCGATGCGCGGAAGGCCGGAAAGTTGCGACAGGCCGCCCCGGGGCTGCCCGTCCTCATCCGAAGCGGTCGGACTCACGGGTTGCGCGCGATGCCGACCCAGTCCCAGTTTCCCGTTGTCGCGCGGGCAATTCCCGCGCAACGGGACAAACGCGCGGGAGCCGCGTTGTTGGTGACGTTTCGGTCACGGTGCCTGTCTGACAGGGGATTGCTGTCGCGGTAACGACTCACTGCCGG
>DASXRB010000881.1:0-1874 GCA_036506875.1 Kribbellaceae bacterium
CCGACGAGGGCCGCACGGTGTTCGTGTCCAGCCACCTGCTGTCGGAGATGTCGCTGACCGCCGAGGAGCTGGTGGTGATCGGCCGCGGCAAGCTGATCGCGCAGTGCAGCACCACCGAGTTCGTGGATCGCGCCAGCGGTACGACGGTGAAGGTCCGCAGCCCGCAGCTCGACCAGCTGCAGGACCTGCTGAAGCGGGAGAACTTCGCGGCCCGGCTGGAGACCGCCGACGACGGCGCCAAGGCGCTGTTCGTCGAGGGTGAGGTCACGACCGACGCGATCGGCGAGCTGGCGGCCGCGCAGCAGATCACGCTGCACGAGCTGACGCTGCAGCGCGGCTCGCTGGAGCAGGCTTTCATGCAGATGACCGGCGACACCGTCGAGTACCACGCACACGAACCCGGGGCGGTCGCCCCGGCCGAGGCGGCCGCGGGCCCGAAGGAGGACAGCTGACATGTCGCTGATCAACGTCGAGCGGATCAAGCTGCTCTCCACCCGGTCGCCGTGGTGGTGCATGATCATCTCCGCCGTGCTGGCGATCGGCCTCGCGTCGCTGGCCACCGGCCTCACGCCGGACAAGAACACCGTGACCCCGGCGATGTCCCAGTTCGGGGTCGGGCTCGGCCAGATGGTGATCATGGTGATGGCCGCGCTCGCGGTCACCACCGAGTACCGGTTCAACACGATCAAGACCAGCTTCCAGGCCGTGCCGCAGCGAGCGAACGTGCTGCTGAGCAAGACCCTCGTGGTCGCGGGGCTGGCGGCCCTGGTCGGCGAGGTCGCCGCGTTCGGCTCGTGGGCCGTCGGCGCTCTCTTCGCCGGCGCCGACCGGATGGCGCTCGACACCGGCCAGGAATGGCGGCTGGTGGCCGGTGAGGGCCTGGTCTACGCGGTGAGCGCGGTGATCGCGATCGCGGTCGGCATCCTGCTGCGGCAGAGCGCCGCGGCGATCGCGGTCCTGATCCTGTGGCCGCTGCTCGTCGAGAACCTGGTCCAGCTCATCCCGAAGGTCGGCGACGACCTGCAGAAGTGGGCGCCGTTCGTGAACGCCAACCAGTTCATCAACGGCGGGCAGGACATGGGCGCGGCCGGGGCCGACTCGGCCGGACCGCTGTCCGCGCTGTCGCCGTGGGTGGCGCTGCTGTACTTCAGCGCATGGGCCACGGGGCTCCTGGTGATCGCGCTGTTCGTGACGAGCCGGCGTGACGCCTGAGCAACGGACGGACTGGCGTCGCGCCGTCGAGGACGACTACCGAGTCCCGGTGAGCCGGAGCTGGACAGGCTCACCGGGGACCTGGCCGAGATCCTGGAGCCGAGGCTCGGCTGAGGTCGTTCGCGATACGGTCGCGGGGTGAGTGAGACCTTGCCGGACGACATCGTCGACAGGCTGCGCGACTGCCTCGGCGGCGCCGGGTACACGGTGGACGGCGTGTCCGCGCGGCTCGGCGAGACCGCGCACGCGGCCCTCGGGCGGAACGAGACCACCCCGGCCTACCGCGCGACCACCGGCGGCGACGAGCTCGACACCATGATCCGGCTGTTCCTGCTGCAACGCGCCGTACCGGAAGCGCGGGCGGCGAAGGCCTTCCCGGGCATCGTCGACCAGCTGACCGCGGCCGGCATCCTGGTTGCCAGCGGCAACGATGTCCGCGCGCGGGTCGACATCCGGCCCTACAAGGACTGGTGGGTCGTGGCCGACCTCACCCCGGGCCTGGACGGCCGCCGCGAGCTGATGCGTCCCGACTACGTGCTCGGTGTCTCACCCGCCAGCCTGAACCTCGTCGACCTGACCGTGCCGGTCGACGTGAGCAGCGCGCTCGACGTCGGCACCGGCTGCGGTGTCCAGGCCCTGCACCTGGCCGGGCACGCCCGGCA
>DASXRB010000882.1:0-12521 GCA_036506875.1 Kribbellaceae bacterium
ACAGGCAGCCGAGGCCGCCGGCGCCCAGGGCAGGTTCTGGGAGATGCACGACCTGCTGCTCGCCCACCAGGACCACCTGCGGAAACCCGACCTGCTCGCGTACGCCGAGCAGCTCGGCCTGGACGTGCCGCGCTTCCAGAAGGAGCTGTACTCGCGCACACACCTTGCTCGCGTGGGACAGGATGTCGAGTCTGCGGACATCAGCGGCGTCTCCGGGACGCCGACGTTCTTCGTCGACGGCCGCCGTCAGTACGGCGCCTTCGACGCGGCGTCACTCACGAGTGCCATCGAGGCTGCCCGCGCCCGCAACCGGATCCAGCGGAAGCGGTGAGTGAAGATCGTCCAGGTGACCCTTCTATCTCGATCGGGAGTCCTCGAGGTGTGTCACGGCGCCGCCTGGGCCTGTGGATGAAGTCGGTCTGATCCGCACGCCTTAGTTCCTTCTGGACAGCGTGCTCGCGCACCCGGTGATCCTCGGCGGCACGACCAGATGAGCGGAGACACGTACTTCGGGATTGTGCCCCTACGATGCTTCATCCCGCTCACTGCCGAGCAGGTTCAGATGTGCTATGGCCATGTCGATCGCGGAAGCCATCGGCGTCACGTCGCGGGAGGTCTGGGCCAGCAGATAGCCGCCCTGGACAGCCGCCACGAATCCCGTCGCAAGTTGGGCCACGTCGGCGTCCTCCGGGATGACGCCGTCCCGTTGAAACCGGCGAAGGAGATCTTCGAACAGTTCTTGCCAAGCCGTGAACAGGTCGTGGAGCTTCCCGCGGGCGACCGAATCCTGTTCGGAAACCTCGTTCGCCAGTGAGCCCAAGGGGCACCCGTATCGGCCCTCTTGCAGGGCATTGCGCGCGACAAGTGCATCCCGCCAACGTCGCAGGCCCGCGAAGGTCCTCACCTTCTCCAGGCGTTCCCGCTCACCGGCTATCGTTTGCTCGCCCACGAACTCGATCACGGCCCGAACCAGCGCTGGCTTGTCTTCAAAATGTCGGTACAGCTGCGACTTGCTCGCCTTGCTCGCCAGGACGACATCGTCCAGAGTCGTTCCGCCAACTCCTCGCACGCGCATCAGATCTGCGGCGGTGGCGACGATTCGAGATCGCGTCTTCGCGCCCCGCGCCGTCAATCGCGCGGCTGCGGCCGTCTGCGGGTTCTCCACACCTCAATGTTAGTGACAGGGCCCGTCGCACGAACCGTGTCAAGGCATGAGCGCCGGGCGCGGCAGAGGCAGGAGCAGCGGCACTGGAGGCGAACGTGGACGTGTGCCGCTATCGACAACGTCTGGACGATAGCGTCTCGTTGGTCAACCGACGGTGTCCCCTGGAGAGGCGTCGGTCGGCCATCGAGTGCATGCTCCACTCCCCGATAAACGGGCCGCTACGATCTCACCGCCAGGCACTCGCCGGCTTGCCGGGCAGCGCGACTCCGTACTAGTATGGACGAAATCGTCCAGTTACCGCTGGACCGTACATGTAGCGCGGGGAAAGACCGGATACAGGGAGGCGCCGGATGAAGGCGATTGTGGTGACGGATCAGGCGGCGGGGACGGCCGGGATGACGCTTACCGAGCGTCCCGAGCCGCCGGCAGCGATCAACGACGTCATCGTTCAGATTCACGCGTCGGGATTCGTCTCGACTGAGCTGGAGTGGCCTTCGACCTGGGCCGATCGCGCCGACCGTGACCGGACGCCGTCGATCCCCGGACACGAGCTGGCTGGAGTGGTCACCGCCCTCGGCTACGGCACGACGGGGCTGTCGGTGGGACAGCGGGTGTTCGGCCTCGCCGACTGGCACCGCGACGGCACCCTGGCGGAGTATGTGGCGATCGAGGCACGCAACCTCGCGCCCTTGCCGGGCGACGTCGACTTCACGGTAGGCGCATCCCTGCCGATCTCAGGTCTGACCGGCTGGCAGGGGCTGTTCCAGCACGGCCGCCTTCGGGCGGGGCAGAGCGTCCTCGCCCACGGCGCGGCCGGCGCAGTCGGGACGATGGTGACCCAGCTCGCACGCGAGGCCGGCGCCTACGTCATCGGCACCGGACGCGCCGCCGACCGTGAGAAGGCACTCGACTTCGGCGCACAGGAGTTCCTCGACCTCGATAACGACACGCTGGAAAGCGTCGGCGAAGTCGATCTGGTCTTCGATGTCATCGGCAGCGATGTCCAGCAGCGGTCCGCAGGCCTGATCAAGGCTGGAGGAACGCTGGTGTCCGTCGTGGGCCCGGTCGAGGCCCGCCCCGCTGACGGCTTGGCAGTGGATTTCGTTGTCGAGGCCGATCGCGCTCAGCTGGGTGAGATCGTTCAGCGAGTGCGGGACGGACGACTGCGCACGAACATCGGAACCACCGCATCCCTCGACGATGCCGTCGCAGCCCTCAACTCAACCGAGCGACGAAAGGGAAAGACGATCATCCGCGTTCGCCCGTGAGGACCTAGCACACCCAAGCACGAGAACGACCCCGCAGAGGGATTAGCGTCGCAGATGGTCGAGGCCGCCGCGGACGACGAGCATGCCAGTCAGCAACTGTGGACGGACGACGGCGATGCTCACGAATGTCGAATCAGCTCGGACAGGGAGCGGTTTGAAGGTCCTTGTGGACTCGAATCCGATCGTGCGTCATTCCGCCGCGTAGGGAACCCCTGGCTTCCCGCTCCCTTCCCCAGGCCTCGCACGTGCCGCCCGATCGCTGGCCCACAGGGGGCTGGTCACACTTCTTGCTGGCTAGCCGCGACCAGCGTCCCGGCGGCGTCGTAGCCTTCGATCCGGATGACATCGCCGGCGGCGGCGGGGATGGTGATCTGGGCGGTGCCGTCGACGGTGGCAGTCGTCGCGACCGGTCGGCCGTTGACGTACACGTCGATGCTGGCAACCGATCCCGTGGTGACGGTGAGCTTGCGCTTCTTGGTGCCGGCTGCGGTGGAGGTGAAGCGCAGCAGCCGCGGTTGTCGTTGGGCGAGCAGGGCGCCGGCGGCGGCCATTAGGTCGGCGTTTTCCTCGAGGAGGTCGCGCTTGGTGAGTTCGTGGAGTGTGTCGGGCACCACGCCGAGGTCCTCCACCGGCTGGCCCATCCGGGTGCCGACCCGCAGGGAGCGGCGCAGCGCGACGCGCATCTGCACTCCCTTGGGCAGCTGCTTGAGTTCGCCGTCGGTCCATTCGGTACGCAGTTCCTCGTGCGTGACGACGTTCGCGCCGCCGGCGCCGGTGTTGGCCTCGACGCCGAGGACCGGCCCGATCTGGTGGTCCTGGAAGCCGGCGGCGAAGATGTCGCAGGCGCTGTAGCACTGCGCGTCGGTCACCAGCACGACCGGGCCTTGGTAGAGCTGCCCTACGCTGTTGACCACGTCAATCGGGTAGAGCGGGAAGGCGGTGGAGTACGCCGAGCCGGTGGTCACCGCTTCCTCTAGCGAGGCCTTCCAGTCCTGGTAGTCGGCGACCGTCCTAGCCAGTCCGGTGGTGCCGGGCGTGCTCACGAACTGGAACGGCTCCGGCGTGACTCGGCGGGGGCTGAGGAACTGCAACAGGAACTCCGCCGCGATCACGTAGCCGCCGCCGTTGCCGCGGACGTCGAGCACCAGGCCCTCGGACGGGAGCACGGAGAGCAGCCGGGCGACCTCGCTGAGGAAGGCGTTGATGTCCTGGTCCTGCATGTGGAAGGTGAAGATCCGCAGGTGCCCGAAGGTGCCGCTCGGGGTGTCGACGATCCGGGCCTTGAGCTCGTCGGGACGGCTGTTCGGGACCGGCCCGGCCGCGAGCGGTGCGGTGGCGCGGGGTTTGCGGGCGCGCCCCTTCGCGTTGTTGGGGACGGGCGCGTCCTTCAGGGAGGCCGGCGCGAACAGTCGGCGCTTCACCCGCCGGGTCAGCTCCGTGCGGAGGTCCATGCCGACCAGGTGGTGCGCCGCGGCCTCGACGCTGGTTGGCAGTGACGGCAGGGTCCCGGGGGTGGTCACCTCGGCGGCGGACTCGAAGACCCGCCACGGCGCTCGGGTCTCGTGGGTCGCCCCGTCGACCTTGTAGGTGACGTCGACCCAGTCCTCATCCGGTGGCAGCGACATGTTGATCGAGCGGAGGGTCATGTTCTGGAGGCCCTGCGCGAGCTGGGCCGCCTTGTTGCTGCCAGCCTCGCGTGCGGCGTTGGCCTCGACGGCGAGCTGGATCGGGGTGCCGTTCCAGTGCGTTACTTCGACTCCCGCCTTGAGCTGCGGGTCGCCGGTGATGTGGTCGAATGTCTTGGTCACGAGGTAGGCCGTGCGGCCATCGTCGACGCAGCGTTCGAGGAAGATGCCGAGGAACGCGAAGCCGGCGTAGCGCGAGGGCAGGATGTAGTTGGTGTGCAGGTCGTGCAGGCCGAGGAAGATCCGCTGCAGCTGCATGTGGAACTCTGTCTCGGTGAGGTCGGCCAGTCGGTGCCGCAGGAGGCGGAGCGCCTGCAGCGGGTCGATGGCGTGCATGGCGCGCTTGAGGGGCAGGTGGGCGTAGACCTCTCCGATCAGGATCTCGGCCTGATCCAGCACGACGCGGCGCTGGGCATCGGTGAGCGGGCCCTGGGCAATGTGGCTGCGGAACTGCGGCATGGTGCGGACGGTGCCCAGGTCGTGGTCTGCGGTGAGGACGACGGTATCGGGGTGGGACATGGCTGACTCCTCGGGGAAAGGCGGTTCCTCCCTGTGAGGATCCGCTGGATGCCCGCCACGGACATCGGCCGTGTCGCCGCGACCCCGGTCGGGTCGAGAATGCTCTCCGAAAGCCGGGTCGGACGCCAACGCCAGTGGCCTTTCGGGTGGTCACTCATGCCGCGGGGGGTCATCGCGGTCTTTACTGACACCGATTTCCCACCCGTGGTCAACACATGCCAGGGCGGCTTGATGAGCCGGTCGTACTCGTCGCTGTCACGCCACCGGCTGCGGTTGATGTAGATGTTCGGTGGCTCCCACGCCCAGCCACGAGCAATCGATCCATCGCTCTTCAGGACCGACCCACCAATAGCCGTCGGCCTCGCCGAAACAGCCTCAGCAGCCGCAAAAGGTCCAGGCAAGGCAGCGCCAGCATCCAATGGGGTATCCCGCGGCCGCGGCGTTGTTGATCGGGCCGGTCGCCGAACGGCGCGTGGCACTCCGCGCTCATACGCCTCATCGAATGCGTCTCGGCCTGCCACCGCGTCCACCCCCGGGATGATGCACCCAAGCATCCCCCCACGCGGGGCTGCCAGCAACCGCCACGATGCGGCTCACCCAGCGATCCAGGCCAGCGACGTGGTCGGTGGCGGGATGCTGGTCGTGGGCGACGCCGACGATGTCGTGGATTGGCATCAGGTATCGAGTCGACCAATCGGGGCTGACAGCGACAACTTGGGGGCTACTCCCGAGGCACGACCCAGGAACCCGCTCACCGTCCGTCATCGCTGCGGTCGCGACGTGGTGGTCGCGAGCGGGCAGATTCTGATGGCCGCCAACACTTGTCCACGAATAGTCCACAAGCACTCGTAGTCAGCCGGACCTGACCGGACAGCGCCGGACGGGCTTCGATGGGAGCCCGTCCGGCGTTTCCGCTGGTCAGACGCCACTTTCACCCCAGTTTGCGGAGGGTGTGGGATTCGAACCCACGGAGCCGGGGTTACCGACTCAACGGTTTTCAAGACCGCCGCACTAGGCCACTATGCGAACCCTCCCGGTTGCCAGAAGGCCTTCGAACACGGGCCTGAGCCGACCGACCCAGTGTAGTCAGCGCGGCTGGCTGCCGAGCGATGGCCTGTCGTGCGATATCTGCCGGGGTCATGTCGCCTTGACGGTCAGGGTGGCCGAGGAGGCGGCCGGCAGGAGCGGGGCCGCCGGCTTGTAGGCGCGGTACCGGTAGGTGCCGGCGTGCCGGGCTTGACCGGGAACACGAAACCGACGGTGGTCCCCAACAGTGCCCCACTCGGTCGCCGCATCGTATCGGCGGCATCCGGGTTCTACCATCGCCTGCGGGTAGCAGTTCGATCTCGGGCGGCCGAACCGCTGGACGGTTGCGGAGAGTAAGCGCAGACTGAGGTTGGAGGGGATGCGGTCACGCATCGTACATGGGGGGCGTCATGAGGAACGCGACACAGGCTGCCACCTGGGCTCAGGCCCATGAGGGCAGTGCGGGGTGCGGTGGCAGGAGTCTGGCTTTCGTGCTGCACGCCTGGGACCTGCACGGTGAAGGGGTGTCAGAGCGGGAGTGGGACGCGGCGCCGGCGGAATGTCGGCACAGGGATCGCGAGCCGCCGATCGGCGCGGCGTGCTTCTGGAACGGACCACTCGGCGGGCAGGCCGGGATCGTCGTCGACTACCGCGGCCACACCCCGCTGGTGGCGTGCTGCGACCTGATCAGACCAGGCCGGGTCGACGTCGTGCCGGCGGACCGTGTGGAGTTGGACTGGCTCGGCTGGACGTCGGTGCTGCACGGACAGCACCTGCCGCTGCGGCTGCCGCGCTCGGAAATGCGCATCGCGCACTGACGGCGCTTGCCCTCACGGCCGCGATCGCCGTCGTGGCGCTGGAGCGGGTGTTGCCCGACGGTGTGTAGAACTGCACATCGCTAGCGATGTGGCACATCGACAGCGATGTACGACGAGAGCACACCACCCGGAAGACTCTCGGGCCCGGAAGCCCGGCTACGCGGATGCGGCCAGGAGGGACTCGGCTTCGGCGGTGAATGCGGTGGCGCCGAGGCGGGCGAAGGCCGGGAGGGCGAGGTTCAGCTGCGCGTTGGCCTGCGCGCGGTGGCCGGACGCGACCAGCGCGGCCGCGGCGCGGAGCCGGGCGTAAGCCTCGTCCGGCACCGAGCCCATCCGCGCGTAGACGTCCGCAGCACCGGCGAGGTCGCCGGTGACGATCAGCCGCGCCGCCTGGTGCCACGGCGTCTGCACACGGGCCCGGTCGAGCGCCTCGGTGAACTCCGGGGCGCGGCCCAGGGCGACGAACGCCCAGGCGCCGTCAGCGGCCTCCGACTGGGGCCGGACGCCGGCCTTGGCCCACACCGCCAGCAGTTCGTCAGCGACCCGGTTCGCCCCGACACGGTCGTCGTGCGCAGCACGCGCACGGGCCTCGAAGGCCAATGCGGGATGCAGCACCTGCGGGTCCTTGCCGCCGCGCGCGACCTCGCTGGCCCGGGCGGCGTCGGCGACCGCACCGGCCCGGTCCCCCCGCGCGAGCCGGATGGCACCGCGCACGAAGCGGCAGTACGTCTCCATGTAGTGGATCACGCCGGCCTCGACCTCGCGGATGAACTCGTCCGCCACTGCGAGCGCCTCGTCCCACCGGCCCATCCAGTAGCAGTAGTACACGTGCTCCGCGCGGTACCACCGGATGGTTGCGTCCAGGCCGCGCCGGCCGGCGATCCGGACGCTCTGCTGGTGCAGGTCCCAGGCCTCCCGCAGCTCACCCACATCCGCCTTCAGCCACGCGGTGTTCCCAGCCGCGATGGCCTCTTCCGGGGACCGGACCGCGTGTGCGATCTGCAGCGCCTGCGCGAGATCCTCGAAGCCGCCCTCGTCGCCGTCGGCGATCCTGGCCATGCCGAGGGTGTTCAGGTTCCGCGACCGGACGTCTTCGAGGCCGAACCGCTCCGCCAGCTCCAGTGACTCCTTCCCGAGCCGTATCGCGCGGTCGAAGTCCTCGGCCAGCACCGCGAACCTCGCCAGTTTCTGCAGCACGTACGCCTTGCCGGCCGACGGCGGGCGGTCCGCGAGCAGCGCGAGCGCGCGTTCGAGATGGGTGAAGGCGACGTCGCGGTCCGCGCGGGCCCACCAGGTCGAACCGAGCAGCATCTGGGCCTGCGCCGCCGCCTCGACGTTGCCGGTGCGCAACAACCCCTCCGTCGCTTCCTCCAGCACGGCGTCGTCGAGGGTGGTGTCGTCGTACCGGCTGCGCGCGTAGGCGAGGAGCAGCTCGTACCGCCCGGCATCACCCGCCGGCCACAGCTCCAGCGCCGACTCGAACCAGCGCGCCGCGGGCTTGAAGGCGCCGAGAGCGAGTGCCCGCGAACCGGCGTCCCTGGCGGCCAGCCGCGCGCGCTCGCTGAGCTCCGCGGCCACCCCCTGCCCCGAGGCGCGCAGCAGCCGCAGGGCCTCCAGGTAGTGGTGCGCCAGCATCTCGGCGCTCTCCTCCGGGCGCCCGAGCGACTCCAGCCAGACGGCGGCGGACTCGTGCTGCCGGGCCCGCGGCGCGCGCGGGATCTGGCCGTACGCGACGTCGCGGACCAGTAGGTGGCGGAACGCGTACTCCTCCTCGCCGCCGACCGACGAGACCCGCTGCCGGCGGACGAACTCCTTGCGCTCCAGCCCGTGCAGCATCCGCTCCGTCCGATCCCGCTCACGTCCGCCGACCGCACAGACCGCGCCGAGCCAGAAGATCTTGCCGAGCACGGCCGCGTCCTGCAGGAGCTGCTTCTCCTCGGGCGGCAGTCCGTCCAGCCGCGCGGCGATGATGCCTTGCACGTTCTCGGGCACCTGCAACGACGAGTCGCTGCCACACTCGGTGTGCAGCCGCGCGAACTGCTCGGCGTACAAGGGGTTCCCGCCGGCCTTCAGCAGCAGCGACGCCTGGGTCTCGGCCGGCATCACGGCGCGGTCGAGCAACGCGGCCAGCAGCCGCGCGGTGTCCTCGTCCGAGAGCGGCGAGATCGTCAGGGTCAGTGCGTTCGGCTTGCCGCCGCCCCACCCGGGCCGCCGCTCGAGCAGCTCCGGCCGCGCGGTGCACACCACCAGCAGCGGTACGCCGGAAGCCCAGTCGACCAGGTGGTCGACGAAGTCCAGCATCGCGTCGTCGGCCCAGTGCAGATCCTCGAACACCAGCACCGTCGGCCGGCGGTCTGCCAGCGCCTCGAAGAAGTGCCGCCAAGCGGAGAACCGCTCCGAACGCCGGTCGTCGTCCGGCTCGGTCCCGGACTCCAGGCCGACCAGCGGCCGCAGCGCGTCCAGCACCCGCGCGGCGGCGTCGGTGACCAGGTCCGACACCATCGCGGCGAGCTTCCGCTCGGCCTCCGCGGGGCCGTCCGACTCGAGGATCCCGGCCTGCGCCTTCGCCATCTCGGCCAGCGCCCAGTACGTGATGCCCTCGCCGTACGGCAGTGACCGGCCCTGCCGCCAGCCGACCAGGTCGGGCTCGGCGTCGACCACGCGGGACAGCTCGTAGACGAGCCGGCTCTTGCCGATGCCCGGTACGCCGACCAGCGTGACCAGCTGCGGCGCGCGCTCCGCGCGAACCCGGGCCAGCGCGTCGGTGAGCAGGTGCAGCTCGCGGCTCCGGCCGACCAGTACCGCGCCGGTCTGGACGACGTCGACCCCGAGCCTCGACCGCGCCGCCACCGCCTCCCACGCCCGCACCGGCGCCGCCTTGCCCTTCGCGAGGACCGGCTCGGCCTTGCGGTACTCGATCGCGTGCCGGGTCGCGCGATATGTCGTCTCGTCCACCAGCACACCGTTCACCGGCGCTGCCGTCTGCAGCCGCGCGGCCGTGTTCACCACGTCCCCGGCCACCATGCCCTCGCCCTCACTGGGCCGCGCGTCGAGCGAGACCAGCGCCTCGCCTGTGGTGACCGCGATCCGGACCTGGTTCGGCCCGCCGGCGACCGACTCGCGGATCGCGAACGCGGCCCGGACCGCGCGCTCCGGGTCGTCCTCGTGCGCCACCGGCGCCCCGAACACGGCCATCACCGCGTCGCCGATGAACTTCTCCACCGTGCCGCCGTGCCGGACCAGGTCGTTGCGCAGCTGCGTGTAGTACGGCGTCAGCGTCGCGCGCACGTCCTCCGGGTCCAGTTGCTCCGCGGCGGAGGTGAACCCGACCAGGTCGGCGAACAGGATCGTCACGACCTTGCGCTCCTCGCGACCCCGCGGCGGGGTGGCGGCAGCGAGCGCGGCGCCGCAGTTCGAACAGAACCGCGCCCCCGGCGGGTTCTCGTGACCGCACTCGGCGCAGACGACCATGCCAGGAGTTTACGAACCCTGGCCCCGGACGTGTTCGAAAATCCGTACCCGGCCCGGCGGACGGCTCGCGCAGGTCATGGCGCCGTCGATCTCCACCTGCCGCGCCCGTACCGTCACCTCGGCACCGGCCATCCGCACGGTCCAGGTGTCCGGCGCGACCTGCCGCACGCCGTTGGGCCGCAGGGCGTCGAGCTCGTACGACGATCCGCCGGCGCGGGCGAAGTGCTGTGCCGCCTGGACGGCGGGGCCGAGTGACGTACGGCCACGCAGCAGCCCGGGGACGACGCGCCCTTCGTCGTACGCGGTCACGACGTCGAGGGCGGAGGTCGCGGTGACGTGGCCGTACATGAGGCCGTGCGGGAGGAGGACGAGGTTCGGGGCGAAGCGGTCGCCGCCGACGTGGCTGCACTCCCAGGTGCGGTCCGGGTACGCCGCGGCCAGCGCCGCCGCGACCGGGCGGCCGCGCACCGCGCAGCAGGCGTCGTGCCGGCCGTGCGCGCAGACCAGGTAGACGGGTTCGCGGCTCACCACGCCCGGGTCGTCGGAGGTGAGGACGTCGAGCAGGTGCTCGTCGGCGGACAGCTGGCCCCAGCGCATGTGCTCGTGCCCCGGGCGGGCGTCGGCCAGGCCCCAGCGGCGCGGGGTCGAGCGGTCCTGGCGGCCGTGGCGGCGGATCAGGACCGGGCGGCAGCGGCGCCGCGCGCACAGCGCGAGCACCTCGTCGGCCAGTGGTCCGAGCACGTCGGCGGCGACCCGCGGCCAGGCGTCGCGGTACTCGATCAGCAGCCAGCGATCGGCCGGCGGAGCCGTCGCCACCATGTCGTCGCCGCGCCGCTCGGCGGACGCGGCACAGCCGAGGTGCGGGACGTACCGGCCGGGCCCGGTCACGGGCCGGGTCACGGAGTCACGCCTTGGCCGCGACCACCGCGGCCTCGGTCAGCAGGCGTCGTACCAGCACGAGCCGGTCGCCGTCGTCCAGCCCGGGCAGCTCGCCCACCGTCACCTCGCCCCCGGACGCCAGCACCCGCAGCGCCGCCTCCGTTGCCTTGGGCAACAGCAGCGAGCGGTCCGGCAGCTCCAGCCGCACCTTGCCGGCACCGGCGTCCGTCAGCCGGTACCGCAGGCCGGTCCGCCACCGGACGACGTCGGTGCCGGACAGGTCCCGCAGTGCCGTGGACTGGGCCAGCGGGCCGAGCGGTTCCGGCCGGTTGCCGGTCCAGGTACGGCGCCGCAGCCGGCGCGCCGCGTCCTCCGCGGTCGCCGCCGCGAGCTGGTCTGCGAGCGCCGCCCGGACCGCGTCCAGGTGCTCGGCGAGCTGCTCGGGGTCAGCCGGGTCGATGCCGAACGGCAGAGGGGCCCGCAGGTCGGCGCGGTCGGCTGCTATCGCGATCAGGTCCTCGACCAGGTGGTAGCGGGTCAGCGTGTGCAGCCCGACCGTGAGGTGCGCGCTGACCCCGCCGAGCGCCTTCGCCGAGTGCAGGAACCCGCGCGGGACGTACAGCGCGTCGCCCGGTCGCAGCACCGCGTCGATCACCGGCGGCTTGTCCCGCGCCGCGGCCGCCACCTCCTCGGCCCGGTGCTGCCACGGCTGGTTGCGCAACGGGTCTTCGTGGACGGGAGCGTGGATCGTCCAGTGCTTCTCGCCGGCCACCTGCAGTACGAACACGTCGTGCACGTCGTAGTGCGCGTCGAACCCGCGCGACTGCGGCGGCGTGACGTACGCGTTGATCTGCACGGGGTGCCCGGCCTCCGCGCTGAGCGCGGTGGCGAAGTCGATCAGCGGCGGCCAGGTCCGGTGCAGCCCTTGCAGTACGACGGTGTGGCCGGTGGTGAACAGCGCCGCGACCTTGTCGTCGCGCACCTGGTCGCCGATCTCCGCACCGACCCCGCCGCCACCGGTGAACTGGTTGTCACTGGCAACGACCCCGTCCTTGGCGATCCGCAGGAACGGGGTCCGCAGGCCGCGCCGGGACAGCAGCTCGTCGACCGCGTCGAGCGTCAGCAGATCGCCGTACGACGCCGGGAGGTCCGCCGCGCGCGACAGCAGCGGCGCCCGGCCCCAGTGCTCGGCCGCGAACCGCGCCGGGTCACCCGCGACGCAGCGCCGGAGCGCCGGGCCACCGACCTGCGGCCGCCCGGCGCTCATCGCCGGTCCATCAATCATTCGCCGCCGGAGTCCGCGCCGGCGTCGGCACCGCCGTCCGCCGTGCCGCCGGCACCCGCGTCCGCCCCACCGTCCGCGCCGGCGTCCGCACCGCCATCGGCACCACCGTCCCCACCGAGCGCCGCGCCACCGTCGGCACTGCCGGCTCCCGCGTCCGCACCGCCATCGGCACCGCCGTCCCCACCGGCTGCCGCACCACCGTCCGCGCTACCGCCCGTGCCGCTGTCGGCGCCCGCGTCCGCGCCGCCGTCACCACCGAAGCCGCCGCCGGCGCCGGAGTCGGCACCGCCGTCGTCCATGCCGGGGGTCGCGCCACCGTCGGCCAGACCCTCGCCGTCACCGCTACCCGTGGTGCTGATGTCGTCGTCGCTCAAGCTCATGGTGCCGCTCCTCTCGTGAGTGCAG
>DASXRB010000883.1:0-2607 GCA_036506875.1 Kribbellaceae bacterium
GGTGTTGGCCCTGGCCCTGTTGGTGCTGCTCGCGATCGACCGCACGCCCTGGCCGCTAGTGGTCTACGCAGCGGTGATGTTCGCGGAGGTCGTTGGCGTCCAGGGGTACTACCACACCATGGCGCGGCACCTCCTGCCCGCGTTTCCGCTGCTCCTGCCCGTGGCGTACGCTCTTGCCGCAGCCCGGCGTTCCAGGGTAATCGTGGTGTTCGCGCTGCTGACGGCGGCTTCTGCCTGGTACGGCGTCTACCTTCGCCTGATCTGGGAACACTCGCCATGATCAGGAACCACTACCGGACAAGGTAGTGGCGGTTCGGCGCCAGTCGGGAAGCTCGTCCTGCTCGGCCGGCGTGCGGCGTTTGAGCCGGCAGCGTCGCCGGCGACTGGCTCGCTCGGGCGCGCGCGAAGCCGAGCGTCCACCGCAGGAATGTGACCCTGACGGCGCGCTCGAACCGGCGGGTGAGGCGCCGGTCCTCGACGGTGCCGATGCCGTGGATGCGAACACCGTCGTCGAGCTGGTGGTCCGTCCACTCCGCCGGGTCCAGGGCGATCAGGTCGACGCCGTAACCGCGTTCGCGCGCGGTGTCGATGTAGCGCCGGTGCGTCCGCTGTCGGGCGGGGTTGATTGCGACGAAACCGGGCTGCTTGAACACCTTCGGCAGGAATGTGACGTGCTCGGTGACCACGGTCCGGGCGTCGTCGCGGGCGAGCGCCGTCGCCACCACGCCGGCGTAGTGGCCGATGTGGGCATGGACCAGCGGCGCCTCGATCCGGCCGGTCGGCAGCGTGGCCGTCAGCCGGGAGATCCGGGCCCGCGCCCAGATCTCGTAGTTGCCGGTCGTGACGAGCGAGGTCGCCACCCGGTCAGCTTCTCCTCCGGCGTGTCCAGGTCCGCCAGGCCACCGATACGCGCGAACTGCCGCGCCAGCGTCACGTTGAGGACCTTCCCGGTGACGGCTTCTCCGAGTAGATCCAGCCCTCCCTGTGCAGCGTCGCGATCTGGCCGACATCGCCCACCACGGTGCCGGTGGTGGCCTGAGCGAAGGCGCCGGCGAACGGGTCGTCCGGCGACGGGTACCACGGCGTGACGACGCCAGATCAGCCTCGGCGGTGCGCGGCGCCGGGTCACGCGACCCGCTCCAGCAGGATCGTCAGCTTCGGGTGGCGCCAGTGCGCGGCCTTGGTGATCGGCATCGCCTCCGGGTCACCTGGCATCCGCAGGTCGGGGGCTCGGTTGTCTTCACCGGTGCGCGCAGCCGCTGCCCCACGGCGACAGCGTGATTTCCGGGGGTATAGCGGTCCTTCCGTCTCGACGCGGGTCCGGGCGGTCAGTCCCCGAGCAGCCGGCGGTACACGGAAGTCAGCACCTCTGCCTGGGCCGTCCACGTCCAGCTGTCGAGGAGGCCCGGCTTGTCGTACGCCGACCGGTAGCGCTCCGGATCGTCCAGAACGGCCTGCACGGCACGGGTGTAGTCGGCGATGTCCTCCGCCTTGAACACCTCACCCTGCCCAGTGGCCCGGACCGTGCCGGCCATCGTCCGGACGTCGCTGACCACCAGCGGCAGGCGGGCGTGCGAGTACTCGAAGAACTTGGTGATCAGCGCGATCTCGTGGTTGGGCCAGTGGTGGATCGGGATCACCCCCACGCTGGCGCCGGACAGCAGCGGCACCACCTCCCAGTGCGGCACGTACGACAGCAGGTGCACCCGGTCCAGCACGTCGAGTTCGCGCGCCCGCTCGACCAACCCGGTCACGAACGCGCTGTCGTGGTTGTTGGTGACCAGCGCGACGTGCACGCCGGGCTGCTGGGGCAGCGCTTCGACCATGATGTCCAGACCCCGCTGCGGCGCAGCGAGTCCGCTGTAGACCAGCAGCGGCACGTCCGGGCCGACGTCGCACATCGCCCGCAGGTCGGGGGCCGGCGTGTCGACCGGCATGCCGTCGGTCATCTCGTACGGCGCGTGTTCCACGGCCGGAGCGTTCAGCACCACGACCGGACGCTCGGACAGCCCGTGCGCGTCCTGCAGCATGCCGGCCAGGTCATCGGAGACGGTCACCGCGGCGTCCACGTACGGCACGTACTCGCGCTCGTGGGCCATGTGGCCGTCCAGCCACCGCAGGTGGTCGTTCCACGGGCGGATGCCGGGGAGGAACTCGTGCGCGTCCCAGACCAGCTTGACGTCCTTGCCGCGGGCCTTGGCGCGGATCTTGGCGCGAGCGCCGACGCCGATCATGCGGAAGTCGTTGGCGTGGATCAGGTCCGGGTCGATCTCGTCGATCAGCGGCCCATACGCCAGCTCCCAAGCCCACAGGCCGGGCTCGATCCGGCGCCAGGAGCGGGGACCCATGACGGTTCGCCAGAACCAGGTGTAGAGCTTGTCGCTCGGTGTGTCGAACCGCGTGCGCGCGGCTCGGGCCCTGGTGGCCTGACGCCGCCGGATCGTCACCCACCGGCCCATCACCCGAGACGCCTGCCACTGCGCCTCGATCGCGAGCCGGCGCAGACCTTCCGGGTGCAACGCCCGCTCAACCCGCAGGTCCGCCTTGAACGCCTGGACCCGCTCGGCCCGGTGCTCGCCGATGCCGGTGGGCGGGTAGGCCAGTGGA
>DASXRB010000884.1:0-1618 GCA_036506875.1 Kribbellaceae bacterium
GGTACCGGGCGAGCTGCTGGTGCGGTTCCGGCCCGGCACCTCCGCGGCCGTCGCCGACGACGCACACCGCCGCAACGGCGGCCGCCGGATCCGGGCGCTGACGCGCCTAGAGACCGACGTGGTCGAGGTCGGCCGGGGCAACGAGGCCGCCCGGCTTGCGCTCTACCGGCGCGACCCCAACGTCCTCTCCGTCGAGCTCAACGGCCTCTACCGGGCCGCCTTCACCCCAAACGATCCGTACGTCAGCCAGCAATGGCAGTACGACAACAACGGCTCGAACGGGGGGGTGCTCCACGCCGACATCGCCGCCTTCGAGGCCTGGCAGGTCACGATGGGCAGCCCGTCGGTGGTGATCGCGATCCTGGACACGGGCATCGACCAGGACCACCCCGACCTGGCCAGCAAGATCGTCGGCAACAAGAACTTCACGACCAGCCCGACCGTCGACGACCTGGACGGGCACGGCACCCACGTGGCCGGCAGCGCCGCGGCCGTGACCAACAACGGCGTCGGGGTGGCCGGCACCTGCCCGAACTGCCGGCTGCTCAACGTCAAGGTCCTCGACGACACGCGCAGCGGGACCTGGGACTCGGTCGCAAACGGGATCACCTACGCGGCCGACAACGGGGCGAAGGTGATCAACCTGAGCCTGGGCGGCACGGTCGGCTCCGAGACGGTCCGGGCGGCGGTCGACTACGCCTGGAGCAAGGGCGTGGTCGTGGTCGCGGCGGCCGGCAACTTCGGCAACAACGCCCTGTTCTACCCGGCCGCCTACGACAACGTGATCGCGGTCGCCAACACCGACCGCACCGACGCCCGCTACGCGAGCTCGAACTACGGTGCGGGCTGGGTCGACGTGGCGGCGCCTGGTGCGGCGATCTACTCGACCGCGCCCAACCACCCCAACAACCTGTTCGGCACCGGCGTCAGCTACGGGACGCTCTACGGGACCTCGCAGGCGTCGCCGCACGTGGCCGGCGCGGCCGGACTGGTCTGGTCGACCGACCTGTGCGCGCCGTTGGACAACGCCTGCGTGCGCAGCCGGATCGAGAACGGCGCCGACCCGATCGCCGGAACCGGAACCCTCTGGTCGAAGGGGCGGCTCAACCTGGCCCGCGCGGTCAGTCCGACCGGCCCTCCGATCAACACGCCGACGGCAACGAGCACGGTCACGAGCACGCCGACGTCGACTCTGACTCCGATCAACACGCCGACCGCGCCGCCCATGGCCACGCCGACGCCCACGTCCACCCCGACGTCGACTCCGACCGTGACCCCGACGATCACGTCGACGTCGACGTCGACGCCGACCGCGACCCCGACCCCGACGAGCACGCCGACGTGGCCGCCCGACACCATGGGCTGCCCCTGCTCGATCTGGGGCACGAACACGGCGCCGTCGCTCCTGACCGACGGCGACGTGAACTCGATCGAGGTGGGCGTCAAGTTCCGCTCGAGCGTGGACGGCCGGATCACCGCCCTGCGCTTCTACAAGGGTCCCCTGAACACCGGCACCCACACCGCGAGCGTCTGGAGCAGCACCGGTGCCCTGCTGGGGCGCGCGACCTTCGCCGGCGAGACGGCGACCGGCTGGCAGCAGGTGAGCTTCGCCACCCCG
>DASXRB010000885.1:0-2347 GCA_036506875.1 Kribbellaceae bacterium
GCTGTTCTTCGCCGTCACCGTGAACGTCGTGGCTTCTTTCGTCGCCCCCGTGGCCGTGTACAGCTGCACAAGGTTGCCGACGGCGAAGCCTGTGGCGTCGGTGTCGGAGATGATGATGTAGTCCTTCGACAGTGCGGTCCCCGAACTGAAGTAGCCCGTGGCGGCGCCGGTGGCGAGGGTCGAGCCTGCGGTGTCGGCACGGCCGAGCGTCGCGTCGTCGAGGACCCCAACCCGCCACGGCCCACCCGGCGTGCAGTTCCAGGTGATCAGCCGGGCGAAGCCGTCGTTCTCTTCCTCGTGGCCCTGGACGATCAGGTCGATCATGTCCGGTGGGAGCCATGCCGGCGGGTTGGAGATCGTGATCCTGTCACCTTCACGAACCGTGGCGGCTGCCGTGGCGAGGCTGGGATGGGTGGACAGGTTCACCGTCACCCGCGGGTAGCGGGCCTCATCCCACGTGCCGAGGAACATCCGCCACTGCGCCTGCGGATCCACCTGGTCATCGTCGTACAGGAGCAGGCTGACGCTGTCGTCGTAGCGGCCCACACCGAACGGGGGACTACCCACCGACAGCCGGCCGGTTTCCTTCACAGCCCGCGCTGTGGTACCGCCGACCCGCTCAACCGTCACATCGTTGCGGACGCTCGAGTCGTCCTCGTCGGGTTCGAGTGGCGGTGACAACTCGTTCGCCGCGTAGTTCAGCGCGAGCGTCGCGGTCTGGTTGTAAATGCTGACCCGGGTGCGGTACGACAACCCGAGCTCGAACCACGTCTCGTACAGGATCCCCAGGTCCGCATCGGCGGCTTCCTGCAGCAGGGTGAGGAGCTCCTCGGGGCGTTGCACACCCAACGGTTCCGTGTCGTCGAGGTCCCCGACGGGGTGGAAGCGGATGGCGTTCTCGTTGCAGAGTCGTTCGATGCGCCGACCGGCGGTCTCGCCGCGCCAGGCGATGATCGGGTTTCCGATACCGTCGAAGACGGCCGTGGTGTTCGCGACCACGACATGACCGGCGACGAGGTCGGGGAGGTTCTGGTCGTACGCGACGCTGGCGTACTGGATGGTGCCGACGGTGCGGCTGGTGACTGTATTGGTGGCCACCAGCGCCGAGTTGTCGGCGAGGTAGCGCACCCCCAGTGCGAAGTCGACATTGGAGCCGTTCTGAGTGGCCTGCAGCTTCAACTCAATCTGTTTGCCGTTGACCGCGAACACGTAGGTACTGGATGTGTAGACGACCTGGTCGTCGTCGTCGTAAACCTTCAGATAAAGGTCGCCACCATTGGTGAGCCACACCACCCACAGGTTGCCGGTGCCGTTGGTGCGGAACGACATCACCTGCCGGTCGCCGCCGGTCGCCGCGGGTTGGTACATGAGCATCCGCATGACCTCGACACCGGTGGCGGTGTGCGGCGCGACCCGGCCCCGGAACCGTGCCGTGCCCATCGTCGGTAGTGGGCTCGAGCAGTCGAAGTCGCTGTACTGGGCGAACTCTGCGGTGCCGGTGACTTTCATGGGGTAGGCGCCGACGGCGGCGCCGACCTGGGTGGCGCCCTCCTCGTCTTCACACGGCCAGTACGCGATCGGGTCTGGGCGGAGGATTGAGGTGAGTTCCCGGTATAGCGCCGACTTCAACGGCGTCTGCCCCTGGCTCAGCCGGCGGAGGATCCCGTACACCTCGACGGGTGCGGTGATGTCGCTGTGCGACTTGTCCCACCGGGTGGGCCAGTTCGCTACCTCACCGACACGGCGGATCACCGACAGGTCGGTGGCGGCGTACTGGTCGAACGTGATCCGTTTCGTCGCGTTGGTGTTGCCGGTGGCGGCGATCATCCCCAGCCCGGGTGATCCGCTGCTGGCCTGCCCTGATGTGCCGCTGTGGAGGTAGTTGACCAGCCACATCGTCGGTTCGAGCTGTTTAGATACCTTCACGCTGATGTACTGCCCGACAACCCGCGCCCACACCTTGATCTTTTCGCCGCCGGTGTAGGTCTCGAGGCTGGGGGTCGGCCCCACCAGGACCGTGGACGCGTCGCCGATGGACAGGTAGATCTGCCCGTCGGTGCGGAAGTGGACGCGGGCGCGGTAGCTGGTGCTGCCCGTGTACCGCAGCAGCGCCACACCGATCAGCTCAGCACCGGTCGCGACAGCGGGCGCCGTCATCTCCACGTACACGGACTGGTCGGTGTATATGCCGCCGCTGTGGTCGAACAGGTACACGTTGGTGGACGCGGCGGTGAGCAGTCCCTGCGTGCCGTTCACGGAGCGTTCCGAGGCGGCGCCACCCACGTTGGTCCACGCCGATCCCACCTCGGGTGTCCCCCACCCGTTGGACACGCTGCGGGTGAACGCG
>DASXRB010000886.1:0-4415 GCA_036506875.1 Kribbellaceae bacterium
CCCAGCCGTCTCAGCTGACGGCGCATCGTCGCGATGTTGGCCTCGGTGGTCACCCGCGGGTGCTGGCCGGTCTGGACGGCGTACTGCTCGGCGGGCAGTCCGAAGGCGTCGTAGCCGAACGCGTGCAACACGTTGTGACCGGTCATCCGCAGGAACCGCGCGTACACGTCCGTACCGATGTAGCCCAGCGGGTGCCCGACGTGCAACCCGGCACCCGAGGGGTACGGGAACATGTCCAGCACGAACATCTTCGGCCGGCCCGCCACCTTCTCGGGCTCGGCCAAGGGACCTGCGGAATTGGGCGTGGCGAACACGGCCTCGGCGTCCCACCGGTCCTGCCATCGTGATTCGATCTCCCCGGCCAGCTCGGCCGTGTACCGGTACGGCTGGACATGAGGCTCGGCGTGCTGGCCGGTCGCTTCAGTCATCGCGTCCTCATCGGCTTCCTGCGGCACGGGGGTCCGCCCGGCTCGGTGGCTGCCAGTTCACCTTGCCGTCCGGGATCACGCCTTCACAAGATCAGGCCCGAGGGTGGGGGCGGGTGAGCATCGAGGCGCGGAGCTGGAGGTACCGCTGTTCGGGAAGGCTGGCGGTGGAGCTGGCGGCACGCAGGTAGGAGTCACGGGCCTGGCGGTGGTCGCCGGCCAGCTCGAGGAGGTGGGCGCGGACCGCCTCGAAACGGTGGGTGCGCGTGGCCGCGTCGTTCTCGGCGAGGGTGCCGAGCAGCGCCAGGCCGGCGCGGGGACCGTGAACGTTCGCGAGGGCGACAGCACGGCTGAGCGTGACCATCGGGCCTGGCGCCACGTGCTCCAGCGTGTCGTACAGGGCCAGAATCTGCGGCCAGTCCGTGGCACCGGCCGTTGCGGCCTCGTCGTGGACCGCGGCGATCGCGGCCTGGAGCTGGTATTGACCCACCGGGTACCGTCCGAGGGTCTCGGACAGCAGGTCGAGGCCCTCCTGGATCGCTACGGCGTCCCACAGCGAGCGGTCCTGGTCCTCCAGCGGCACCAGCGATCCGTCGGAGGCGGTCCTGGCCGGCCGGCGGGCGTCGGTGAGCAGCATGAGGGCGAGCAGCCCGGCCACCTCCCCGTCCGCGGGGGCGAGCCGGCGCAGCAGCCGGGTGAGCCGGATGGCCTCGGTCGAGAGGTCCACCCGGTGCAGGCTGGGTCCGGAGCTCGCCGTGTACCCCTCGTTGAAGATCAGGTAGAGGACACTGAGGACAGCTCGAAGGCGGGGTGCGAACTCGCCGGCGGGCGGAAGCTCGAATCCGTGGTCCGCACGGGCGATGCCTTGCTTCGCCCGCGTGATGCGCTTGGCCATGGTGGCCTCCGGCACGAGGAAGGCGCCGGCGATCTCCTTGGTGGTGAGGCCTCCGACAGCCCGGAGCGTCAAGGCGACCTGAGCCACCGGCGGGAGCACCGGGTGGCAGCACATGAACAGCAGGGCCAGCGTGTCGTCCGCCGGCTGCTCGTCCGCCCCGGGTACGACGGACCGGCCGGCCTCCGCCACACGCTCCTCGCGCTGCCGGCGCGCGCTGTCACTACGCCACTGGTCGATGAGCGACCGGCGGGCGACGGTCAGGAGCCAGGCACGCGGCTGGTCCGGAACACCCTCGTCCGGCCACTGGGTCACAGCGGCGAGGAGTGCCTCCTGGGTGGCGTCCTCGCACGCGTCGAACTGGCCGTACTGCCGCGCGAGCGTGCCGAGGACGTGCGGCGCCAGCTCGCGCAGCAAGTCCGCGACCGGTTCGCCGGCGTACCGCATGGCCGAAGGCTCACATCGCCGGTGGCTGGTCCATGATCTGCCGGACCTCCATCGGGAACTCGATGTACTCCACGACCCTGGACGCGACCTCGAGGGCTCGTTCCTCGGTCGCCTCGACGATCCAGTAGCCGGCCAGCGACTCCTTCACCTCCGCGAACGGGCCGTCGGTCGGCAGGGCCTTCGCGTCGACGAACCGGACCGTCTTCGAGGCCGTGGGGTCGATCAGCTTCTGGCTGTCCACGAGCTCACCGGACTCACGAAGCTCCGCGTCGATGCCCATCAGCAGCTTGTGCATGTCGCTGATCCACTCCGGCGACCGGTCCCGCAGGCTCGCGCTCACGCCGCCGAACATCATGATCATGTACTTCATCGGTCCACTCCTTCAGGGCTGGGCTGGCTTCGTCCCGTAGTCGGAGCCGGCAGCCGGTTCTGGACACGAGCCCGGGGAGTTCCGCGGCCCGGCAGGATCCACCCTGCGGCCAACCCACCCATGTTCTCAGGAGGTCTCGAACGGGTGAACCGGTGTACGCGACGTACGCCCTGCTGCTGATGCCCCACGGCATCGTTCCTCGATCGGCAGCCTGGTGGCTCGGCGACGTACGTGCGCCACGCTCACCGTGCTGGAGCGGCACCCGGGGGATGACGTCGGCACACCTACCTTCTGAGCCGCGGGCTCGTCACCCGCGAACGCGATCCGGACAACCGCCGCCAGTAACTCCTCTCCCTCAGCAGCGGCGGGACCTCAACGAAGTGATCGAAGACGCTTCTCGGATACCCGGCGCGCGCAGCGCTGAGCGGTGCCCTCGGCTGAGGCGGTTTTGCCTGGTGTCCGGTCGGGTACCGGGATCGCGACAGGTCGCGCTTCGGCGGTTTGCCGCCGGGGGTACCCGAGGAGGCTTTGTCATGGCCCTTCACCTTCACCGACACGCGGATACCGGCGCGGACACGCGAACGGCAGCCGATAGACCGCACCGGCGGGCGGTCGTAGCTCGCGAGAGGGAGGCGTACGGCGGCGTCAAAGTCGGCGCAGCGTTCTTCGGTTGGCTTGCTGCCACCGGAACCGCGGTGCTGCTGACGGCGCTGCTCGCGGCGGCCGGCGTGGCCGTCAGCCTGGCGACCGGCACCGCTCTGGACGAGGCCGTCGACCAGGCCGACCAGAGCTCGGCCACGGTCGGTCTGGCCGGCGGCTTCGCTTTGCTGGCGATCGTCTTCATCGCCTACTACTGCGGCGGGTACGTCGCCGGCCGGATGGCCCGGTTCAACGGTGCCCGGCAGGGATTCGCGGTGTGGCTGTGGGCCGTCGTCATGGCGGTGGTCGTCGCAGTCGTCGTGGCCGTCGGCGCGGACCAGTACAACGTGCTGGTCGACCTCAACAACTTCCCGCGCATCCCGGTCGACGAGGGCGACCTGACCACGGCCGGCGTGGTCGTGGCGATCGTCCTCGCACTCTCGAGCCTGGCAGGCGCGGTCCTCGGCGGCATCGCCGGAATGCGGTTCCATCGCAAGGTCGACCGCGCCGGCCTGAACTGACGCCGCGAGGGGACCGCTCGACCGTAGCCGCGTGTGTTCGTGGTTCAGCGGGCCGGCTCGGCGATGACGACGGCGTTGCTGAGATAGACCTCGCCGTTCCAGTCCTCGCAGGTGACGAGTACGAGCCGACCGCGGGTGGTCTGGTCGAAGACCTCCGCGGCGTGCTTCGCGAGCGATCGTTTGGGGTAGTTCGACACCGACGTCGCGACATAGGTGATCCGGCCGGTGTTCGTGATGACGGTCACGGTCGCGCCCACTCGAAGCCTGTCCAGGTCGTCGAAAGCGCCACCACCGGTGTGCACGGTGTGCGCGGTCATGACGGCCGAGCCGATCGTCGCGCCGGGCCGGGCGCCGCTGGACCACCAGCCCACAACGCGCGGGTCGGACGGTGGTGTGAGCGCGCCGCCCTCGGCCCTGATCCGTATCACCCGGGCCGACACCCCGATCTGTGGTAGCAGGATCCGCCTCGGACTGCCCGGATCGGCATTCCCGGAGCGGGCAGCCGGATCGGTCGTGGGCGGCTTCGCGGACCTGGTCGTCGGTGGTGCCTGGGGCTTGGTCGTCGGCGTGCGCGTCGCGACCGGCGGTGAGGTCGGTGGCTGTGTCGGCACCCAGATCGTCGGCGCGCTCGTCTCGGACGGTACGGCGACGACGGACCCGGTCGGCTTGCCGAACAACACCGACACGCCTACCAGCGCGAGCAGGACGCCGGCCACCACGACCAGCTGGCCCCTACGGCCTGAGGCCAGCCGGTCGCGGTGTGTGCGCCAGTTACTGCCCATGTGCGACGTCCTGTCAGGCCCGGTGCACTCCGCGGCGACGCAGCGCCAGGAACGAGCCCATACCGATCATGATGCTGCCGGCTGCCAGCAGGCCAGCACCGACGGTGGTCCGGCCGTGGTTCGAGTCATCCTGTGCGACGGGGCCGGCAAGACCAGCCTCCACCTCGGTCGGCACAGCCGCCGGTCTCGAACCGGACACCGTCGGCTGACCGCTCGTCGGCATCGACGGCACGGCGGTGCTCGTGGACGGCGTACCGGTCGGCGCCGTGCTCGGCGTCTCGGACGGTGTGCCGGTCGGGGTCTCGGTCGGCGTGCCGGTGGGTGTCTCGGTTGGTGTTT
>DASXRB010000887.1:0-8824 GCA_036506875.1 Kribbellaceae bacterium
CGCGGCGCGCGGCCGGAGCCGGTCACCACCGCGGCACGGCCGTCCACCCGGAAGCGGTCCAGGATCGTCAGCGCAGCTCCAGCCACCTCTCGTACAGGTGGTGGAAGTGGCGGATCTTGCTCTCCTGGTACACGCCGAACGTCACACCCGGCTTCCGCGTCGTGCGCAGCCCCTTCTGCACGGCCTCCAGGTTGAACTCGTCCTGGTCGAACACCCGCGCCAGCGAGCCGAGCGATTCGACTGCGCTGCGCCACGGCTCGTCCGGGCCCAGCCGGATTTCCGGGACCGGCGGCGGCCGATCGCCCTTGAAGGGTGACAGCAGCAGGACCTCCATGCGGCAGCTCTCGTGGTCGTCGCCGTTGGGCCGGAAGCGATAGGTGATCTGGTTGTAGCCGCCCCACGGGTGCATGTTCGGGAATACGGTCAGGTAGTAGCTGTCGACCAGCTCGGCGTCGGTCAGCTCCTCCACCCGCTCGCCGAGTATCGAACGAAGCGATCGCCGTGCCGCCTCGGCCAGCGTCTTGCGCGCCGTGCTGCCCTCCGGCACCTCCAGCAGCGGCGAGTCGTCGATGCGTTGGTCGATCTGGCTGTTCAGCCGCTGCTGCTCGGTCGGCGACCAGGACAGGTACGGGCTCGGCACACCGCGCGCGGAGATCGCCCGAGAGACATTGCCGAACACGTCGTACTGCGAGTTGGCGTCGCCGAAGCCGGCCAGCAGCTGCGGATGCGTCGTGATTACGTGGAAGGACTCCATGAAGGCCTCTTGGGCCACCTTCCAGTTCACCCGGATCACCTTGGAGACGTGCACCCTGGTGTAGCGGTCCTCCAGCGGCCAGCGATCGAAGAACATCGGCAACTCGCCGAGGTAGTCCTCGAGCGGCTCGCACTCCAGGTCCGGGTTGACGAAGACGAACCCGCCCCAGGTGCCGACCCGGACCTCGGGCAGCCGGAACGCGTCCGGCTTGACCTGGGGGAAGTCCCAGGCGCTCGGTACCCGCTTCAGCTTGCCGGAAAGCGACCAGCAGAAGCCGTGGAATGGGCACTCCAGCTCGCCGACCCGGCCCGGCCCGTCGCGCAGCGCGCGCCCGCGGTGCAGGCAGGCGTTGATGAAGCCCTTGATGCCGTTCGCGCCGGGTTCGGCCCGCACCAGCAGGATCGACTGGTCGCAGATGTCGTACACCTCGGTGTCGCCGACCTCGGCGAGCACCTCCTCGCGGCAGGCGAACTGCCACACCCGGGACCACAGCTTGGCCTTCTCCAGCTCGTGGTACTCGCGGGACAGGTAGCGCTCGACCGGGATGTCGGCGTCGCCGAAGTAGCCGGGCTGGTCGCGGCGCATCGAGCCGGGCACCGGCCTGGTGTCCAGGTCAAGGAGATCCTGGTATGACGGACCGTTGCCGCGGAACCCCGTCGGTGGCGTCGTGTGTGGCGTCGCGTGCGTGGTCAGGAGAACGTCTCCTCTACTTCGAAACGCCGGCTGCGCGCCGCGGCACCTCCCGAATTGCGGCCGCCGCTGACGATCCAGCGGCACAGTTCGGGGTCGGCGCGGCGCAGCTCGCCCGTGACCCAGTCACCGTCGCGGTCGAAGCGGCCCTGCAGGCCCTGCCGGTCCGTCACGAGCACCGGGCCGATGTTGTCCTCCGCCCACTCGTATACCGCACCGCTCAGTGCGTGCTGGATCTTGCGCATCGGCCGGCCCTCCTCCCCAGTCCGGTTCAGCGCTCGGAAGGCATGTCGAGGACCCGGCTGATCCGGTGGTGCGCCTTCGGCCGCGGCGCGGAGACCCACACGCACATCTCGGGGTCGGCCTCGAAGAGGGTGCCCTCGATGTACTGGCCGTCGGGCTGGAACCGTCCCCAGCGGGTGCCCATCGTGACCCGGACGGTGCCGTCGCCGTTGTCGACGTAGTAGGCGTTCGGGTTCCACGGGTTGCGGATCGAGCCGGTGGGCGGTGTCGTCACCGGTGCGCCTTCTCGTCCACCCAGTTCGTCAGCATGTCGTGCCGCCACGCGATGATCCCCTCCTGGAAGTTCGACACGGTGACGTACGGCCGTCGCAGGGTCTGCAGGCCGCGCTGGACGGATTCCATGTTGAAGGTGTCCTGCGCCATCACCAGCGCCAGCGTCTGCAGTTCCGGCGCATCCGTCCACGACTGGTCGAAGTCGAGGTGGGTGATCTGGGCGGTCGGCGGCTGCTCGCCCCGGTACGGGGTGAGCAGCATGACCTCGAAGATGCACTCGTCGTGCCGGTCGCCGTTGGGACGGTAGCGGTAGATGATGCGGTTGTAGCCGCCCCAGGGGTGGAAGTTCGGGAACACCGCGTAGTTCCAGTGATCGACGAGCTCGGCGTCGGAGATGTCGTCGGCCTCGTCGCCGAGCACCTGGCGCCAGCGCTCCCGCCCGGCCGCCGCCATCGCGCCGCGAGCCGTGCTGCGCTGCGAGAACGGGACGGGCAGGTCCTCGCCCTCGCGCACGTCCAGCATCCGCTTGAGGATGTCGGCCTCGGCGGCGTCCAGCGGCATGTCCTCGACCGGGGTGCCTGATGGGCTGATCTGGCGCGAGTAGTTGCCATAGATGTCGACGGCCGAGTTCACATCGCCGACATAGGGGGCCGACTGCGGGTGGGTCGCGCCCAGGTGCAACCCCTCGTCGAACGCCTCTTGGGCGATCTTCCAGTTGCACCTGACCTTCTTCGCCACGTGCGCCTGCAGGTAGCGGTTCTCCATCCGCCAGCGCGCGAAGTGCTCAGGCATCGTGCCGAGGAAGTCCTCGAGCGGCTCGCAGTCCGGGTCCGGGTTGATGAAGACGAAGCCTCCCCAGAGGCCGACCTTCGCCTGCGGTAGCCGCCACGCGTCGCGGTCCTGATCGATCTCCGGGAACTCCGGCGGTGCCGGGTTGTAGCGCAGGGTGCCGTCCAGCCGCCAGGTGAAGCCGTGGAACGGGCAGCGGAACTCGCTGCACCGGCCGTCGTAGTCCTTGAGGGCGCGGCCGCGGTGCAGGCAGGCGTTGACGTACGCCCTGATGCCGTCGCGGGTGCGCACGACGATGTACGAGTCGCCGGCGATGTCGTAGACGAGGTAGCTGCCGACCTCCGGAATGTTCTCCTCGCGGCAGGCCATCTGCCACACCTTGCGCCAGAGGTGCTCGCGCTCGAGCAGGTGGTACTCCCGGCTGGTGTAGCGGGTGGTGGGAAGCTGCCTGGTGCTCGGGCTGTACGGGAAGCGCTCACGCAGGTACTCGGGCAGGACGTGATCGTCGTCGAGGACGAGGTCGTACCAGAGCGTGGTCCGCTTGGCGCGGTCTTCCATGCGCTCCGCGACCGTCATATGTCAGGCCTCCGCTTTCCCCATGGCACATACTTTGTATGTACGCACTCTACTAAGTACCCAATACCCTGTCGAGCGAGCGTGACCGGTGCCATCACCGGCGCGATCACCGGTGCGATCACCGGTGCCAGCACGGAGGAGGCGGCGTGCCGGAAGCAGTGCCGGCCTGCGGGTGGATCTTGTGGGCAGGGACGGTCGGCCTCGAGGGCCCGCTTGCCGCGCGGTTCGCCGCTGCCGCCGCCGCTGGTTATCAGCGGGTCAGCCTGAGCCCGCCCGAGGTTCTCCGGGCCGGACGGCCGGCCGCGGAGATCGCCTCGCGAGCCCGGGACCTCGGTCTCGGCCTCGTCGTCGACCCCGTGATGAACTGGTACCCGGACAGCTCGCCCCCGACGTCGCGATTCGCGGGCGTCAGCACCGACGACGCGCTGCGGCTGGGTGCCGACCTGGACGCCACCGCGCTAACGGTGCTGGCCACGCCGCACAGCGACATCCCGCTACCGGCCCTTGCCGAGCATTTCGCGCGCGTGTGCGACCGCGCGGCCGACTTCGGCGCCCAAGTGCAGCTGGAGTTCATTCCGTACACGGTCGTGTCCGGCCTGCGCGTCGCCTGGGAGATCGTCCGCGCGGCCGACCGCCCCAACGGCGGCCTGGTCTTCGATACCTGGCACTTCTACCGCGGCGATCCCGACTTCGGGGTGCTCGCCGCCGTCCCCGGCGAGCGGATATTCGCAGTGCAACTGGACGACGCGCCGGCACAGCCCACCGGCCCACTGCGCGCCGAGACCATGGCGCGGCTGCTGCCCGGTGACGGCGAGCTCGATCTCGTCGGAGCGATCCGGGCGCTGCACACTCTGGGTGCGCTGCGCTGGATCGGCCCCGAGGTCATGAACCCCGAGCTGAACGTGCGGCCGCCGGAGGAGGTAGCGCGGCTGGCGATGGAGCGGACGCGCGCCGTGCTCACGACGGCGCTGGGCCGCCGGTGAGCTACGTGCCGCGCGCGAAGGCCGCGTGGACGCCGACCATCGCCCCGCGTGGTTCGTCCAGCAGCTTGCGGAACGGCTCGCCGACGGCGTCGCGGACCAGCTCCGCGAAGAGGTCCGGCCACACGGTGGGCTCGCCGGCGAGCCAGCCGTCGAGCGTGCGCTCGGCAACCTCTATCGGGCTGGCCTTGGGGCTGTCGAAGCCCGCCGCCATGTCGGTGTCGATGTAGCCGGGAAGTGCGGCCGTGACCGTCGCGCCATAGTCTCGGAGCTCCTCGCGCAGAGCGAGCGCGAGCATCAGCGAGGCGGCCTTGCTCGCGCCGTACACCGGCGAGCTGCGCGACAGCGTGACCGCGGCCACGGAGAGCACGAAGATCACGCCGGACCCCGGCCGGCGCAGGCTGTCCCGGAAGCCGCGCACCAGCCGCAGCGGGCCGAAGAAGTTCGTGTCCATGAGGTCGCGCAACGCGTCCTCGTCGCCTTCGGCGAGGACCGGCGCCTGATGGGTGACCGCCGCATTGGAGACGAGCAGGTCGACATCGCCGTGCTCCCGAGCGGCCGCGGCGATGGTGTCGCCATCCCGGACATCGAGGCGCACCGGCACGACGCGCGAGACCCCGGCGGAGCCGCTCGCGGAGGTGCCGGAGGTGCCGGAGTTGCCGGAGGACGCGCCGTCGAACCGGGGCACCGACGCTGGATTGCGCGCCGCGGCGACGACCGCGGCCGCGCCACGGGCCAGCGCGGCCTGCACGAACGCGGCACCGACGCCCCGGTTCGCGCCGGTGACGAGGACCTTGCGGCCGGAGAGCGATGCGGACCCCGCGGTCATCAACCCGTTCCCTCCGTCGCCGTCCACGGCTGTCGGCTCTTACCGTAGCCGTTCCCTAGTAAGTTGTTAGTGGCAAATGGTGTTCCCGCACCATTCGCCGCTCACGACCTAGCCAGGTAGCCGCCGTCGACGGCCAGCACGTGGCCAAGCGTGTACGTCGCCTTGTCCGAGCAGAGCCACAGCGCGGCGTTGGCGATCTCGTCAGGCCGGCCGAACCGGCCGATCAGGCTCAGCCGCGCGATGGCGTCCTCCTCCTTCGTCCCCCGCGCGGCCAGCGCGCCACGGAGCATCGGCGTGTCGATCGCCCCTGGCGCGATCGCGTTGACCCGGATGCCGGCGCTGGCGTACTCGACCGCCGCCGTCGTGGTGAGCCCGACGACGCCGTACTTGCTCGCGTTGTAGCCGCCCTGCTTGGGCAGTGGCTTGAACGCGTTGACCGAGGCGATGTTGACGATGGCGCCGCCGCCGCGCTGCAGCATCGCGCGGATCTCGTACTTCAGGCACAGGAAGATCGACCTCAGGTTCACCGCGATCAGGCGGTCGAACGTGGCTTCCTCGCAGTCGGCGAGCAGGGTGGTCTCCGTCTCGATGGCCGCCGCGTTCACCGCGCAGTCGAGCCCGCCGTAATTGCCGGCGGCCGCGTCCACGGCGGCGCGCACGTCGGCTGCCTGGGAGACATCCGTCCGCACGAACGTGGCCTCCCCGCCGTCCTTGCGGATCAGCTCGACGGTCTCCTCGCCGCCGCCGATGTTGATGTCGGCGGCGACGACGCGCGCCCCCTCGGCCGCGAAGGCGAGCGACGTGAACCGGCCCATTCCGGCCGCGGCACCGGTGACGAGGGCCACCTTGCCCTCGAACTCGCCGCTCACGGTGCCGCCCCCAGAGCCTCCCCCGACGCCGCCCCGACAGCCGCTCCGGACCGGGCCGCGTGCCGCCCGGCGAGGTAGCCGAAGACGAGCGCCGGGCCGAGCGTGCCGCCAGCGCCGCCGTAGGTCATGCCCATCACCGAGGCCATCGCGTTGCCCGCGGCGTAGAGCCCGGGGATGGGACGGCCGTCCACGTCGACCACCTGGCCGTTCCTGTCGGTGCGCGGGCCGCCCTTGGTGCCGAGCACGCCGCAGTACACCTGGACGGCGTAGAAGGGCGGCGTGTCCAGCGGGCCCATTGTCGCCATGGCCCCCGCGCCGGCCGCCGGGTCGCCCCACCAGCGGTCGTGCGCGCTCGTGCCGCGCCCGAAGTCGGTGTCCTCGGCCCGCGCGCACAGCTCGTTCCACCGGGCGACCGTCTGCGCGAGCGGGTCCGGCGGCACCTCGATCGCGGCCGCGAGCGCGGCCAGGCTCGGCGCCTCGACGATCCACTCTGGGGTCGGTGGCTCGCCCTTGTAGCCGGCCAGGCCGTACCGGGTCAGGTAGTGCCGATCGAAGATCATCCACGCCGGGTGGTTGGGGTACTCGAACCTGCTGACGTCGATGACGTGGAACGCCGCGCCGAGCGCGTTGTAGTTCGCCGCCTCGTTCGTGAAGCGCTTGCCATGGCGGTTGACCATGATGGTGTGCGGGCGGGTGCGCTCGCCGTTGACCTGCCAGGCGGCCATCCGGCCACCGACCGGCACGTCGATCGTCGCCACCCACCATGCCTCGCGCATGTTGCCCAGCGCGGCGCCGATCCGCATGGCCATCCTCAGCCCGTCACCCGTGTTCGTCGGCACGGACGCGCAGCGGACCAGCGGGCCGCGGCTGAACGCCCTGACCAGGTCGCGGTCCCACTCGAACCCACCGGTGGCGATGACGACGCCGCGGTTCGCGCCGACCTCCACCGGCCCCGCGGCGGTCTCGAACCGGACGCCGACCACGCGCCGGTCCCGCTGGATCAGCTCGACGGCGCGCATCCCGGTCCGGGGCTCGATGCCGCGGTCCAGGCAGCCCTTGAGCAGCGCGCCGACCAGGCCCTGACCGGCGCCGCGCTCGTCGTGGATCTGCCGGCGCGCCAGTTCGGCCGGGTCGACCCCCTGCGGAGCACCACGGCCGAGGCTGGTCTCGCTCATCAGGATGTTGCCGGACAGCTGCGGGCCGACCGTGACGCGGTGCTGCCAGGCGCCGAGCTGGTCGAACGGAAACAGGGGGCACTCCAGCGACCTGCCGCCGCCCGGCTTCGCGCCAGGGCGCTCCGGGTGGTAGTCGGGGAAGTCTTTGATGATCTGGAAGCGCGCTGGCGTGTTCTCTTCGAGCCAGGACAGGGCCTCGGGACCGGCGTCCACCATGGCGGCGGCCAGGTCCATGTCGATCAGTCCGTGCGACAGCGACTCCAGGTAGGCCAGGATCTCCTTGCGGCTGTCGGAGATGCCGAGCTCGGCCATGTGCGGGTTCATCGGGATCCACACCATGCCGCCAGACCATGCGCTGGTGCCGCCGACGGTGTCGGCCTTCTCGAACAGGCCGACGCTGGCATCTTCCGCGGCGGCTCGGATCGCCGCGGTGAGTGCCGCGGCGCCGGTGCCGAGCACAACGACGTCGAACGTCTCCATGGGAACTCCTCGAGCGTCGGCCTGGTCGCCGCCTGACCGTGTTTCTATTCAGTCACTTCGAAAAGCAGCATATTGCTCACTGGCTGGATTCTCTAGCATGCGACGTACGCCGCCATCAGCTGTCTCCTCATTGGAGGGCTCGATGCCAGACCCGGTTCATCTCGACGCCCCGTCGCTGCAGAAGTTCCTCGACGGCACCGAGCCGGATCGCCACGGCACGGTGGTGTCCTTCCGGCCAGTCAGCGGCGGCTACAGCCGGCTGACCGCGATCACGACGGTCACCTGGGGCGACGGCACCGACGAGGCCATGGTGCTGCGCGCGGACCCGCCGCCCGGGTCCGGCATCTTCCACAGCGACCGGGACGCCGAGTGGCACTTCCTGCGGGCCATGCACGGGCGCGCCCCGGTTCGCACCGCAAGACCCCGTTACTACGACGCTACCGGGGAGTACTTCGGCGCCAAGTGCATCGCCGTCGAGTTCTTCGCCGGCCGTCCGCTGCCGGAGCTGGCCAAGTCCGGCGCCTCCGGCGCCGTCGAACGGGCCAGGGAGATCTTCGTCGACACCGCAGCGAAGATCCATTCGACACCGATCGACGTGCTGCCACCAGACATGGCGCGCCCGCCGGACTGGTCGACCTACATCGACGAGCTGGTCGAGTTCCTACGCACCATCGACGACTCGGTGTCCGACAGCAACCCGGCGCTGCACTACGCCGCGGCTCAGTTGAAGGAGCACCGGCCGCCGCCGGTACCGCTCACGCTCGTCCACGGCGACTTCCAGCCGGCCAACCTGCTCGTCGCTGATTGGGCTGATTGGGCTGATTGGGCTGATTGGGCTGACTGGGCTGACTGGATTGACGGCAGCGGCGGCGACCCCCTCGTCATCGACTGGGAGTTCGCCCGCATCGGGGACCCCAGGGAGGACCTCGGCTACTACAGCCAGCTGAAGTTGCCCCCGAATCTGTACGAGACGGATCCCGATGGGTTCCTCGCCCGGTACCGCGAGCACACCGGGCTGACCGAGGAGCAGATCAACCGGGACACCATCGAGTACTTCTACCTGCTGGGCATGGCCCGGCTGCTCGGGCAGCTGATCCACGCCGCGGACGACCTCTACCGGGGAAACCCGCGCGGCGTGATGGCCACCTACCTGTTCAACGCCATCT
>DASXRB010000888.1:0-1858 GCA_036506875.1 Kribbellaceae bacterium
GGTGGCATAGCTCTCGACCGCCATCAGCCGCGGCACCTGTACCGTCCCCGGCTCGCACACCCGGCCCAGGTCGTTGCGGATCAGGTCCACGATCATCAGGTTCTCCGCCCGGGTCTTCTCGTCCGCCGCCAGCCGCGCCGCGGCGACCAGATCGACTTCGGGGTCGGACGACCGCGGCGCGGTGCCCTTGATCGGACGGCAGTCGGCCCAGCCGTCCGCGTCGACGGTCAGGAACCGTTCCGGTGACGAGCTCGCCACCGCCAGGTCGCCGTACCGCAGGAACGCCGCGTACGGCGCCGGGTTGCGCCGCCGCTGCCACAGGTAGAACCCGAGCGGGTCGGGCACGGCCGGCAGCCGGGCCCGGTTCGTCAGGCAGATCTCGTACGACTCCCCTGCCTCCAGCGCCGCCCGGCACCGCCCGATCGCCGCCAGGTACCGCTCCCGGGACAGCTCCAGCCGCGACTCGATGTCCAGCTTCGCGACCTCCGGCACCACCTCGAAGTCCTCGCCGGGTCCGACGTCCACCGCCGCGCGCACCGCGCCGTCCAGCCAGTCCTCCGCGTCCGCCCGGCCGGCATCGCTGTGGACGGCAACGAACCGGGTCCGGTCCCGCACCGGGTCGATCACCGCGAACCGGTTCGCCCAGATCCACAACGCGTCCGGCACCGGCGACCCGTGTGCCGCCACACCCCCGGTCAGCGCCTTCAGCTCGTACCCGAACCACCCGACATAGCCGCCGGAGAACGGCAGCTCCCGCGCCAGCCCGGCCGGCGGCTCCCCGGCCTCACGCCGCGCCGCCAGCCGCTCCCGCAGGACGGCGAAGACGTCACCCTCGCCGACCCGTCGTACCAGGGTCTCCGCATCGGCACCCGCCGTCGTCCCCAGCACCGACACGCTGCTCAGTCCCGGCACGGACAGGCTGCTGTCCAGCCAGAACGCCACGGGCTCCTCCGCGAGCAGCGCGCGGAACAGCGCCGCACCGTCCACGGCACGACGCACCTCGCGGACCGACCAGTGCAGCCGTCCGCCGGCCGTCGTACCCGAGCTCACCACGCCAGAACGGTACCGGCCGGCACCCTCCGCGCCGGCCGGTACCGCTCCACGAGACCCTGTACGAGACTTCGTCAGGCCTGCGGGACCATCTTCCCGCCCGCCGAGACCTCCGGCAGGTGCTCGCGCACCATGAACCCGCTGGCGCAGACCACCCAGACCGCCGACAGCAGCAGCGGGATGGTCGACATCAGCCAGCCGCCCGGCCGGAACGCGCCGCTGGAGGCGAACACGCCGAACGCGCCGACGAACGACACCAGCGCCGCCAGCAGGCCCAGGTACCCGAGCCAGTTCGGCATCAGCCGGGTCCGCAGCACACCGATCCCGGCGGCCGCCAGCGGCAGCGCCGCCGCGAACCCGATCATCGTCCCCAGCACCGTCGTGCCGATGAACATCTGCATCGTCAGCCCGGCGTCACGCCCGTCGACACCCCACGCGGTGGCGGCCATCGCCGCCGCGTCGATGAAGATCGCGCCACCGACCAGCACCGAGCCGGCGAGCAGGGCGAGGTGCACGTCGGACCGCTCCTCGCGTTCGCGGATCGCCTCCGCGAAGGCCGCGGCGAACCAGATCACCAGTCCGCCCGCCGCGCTCCACATCAGCGCGGCCAGAAGGATCGTCGACCGGTGACCGCTGACGTAGCTCATGATCTCGTTCGCCGAGCTGTCGACGCCCGGCGGCATGGTGGGCAGGAACTCTCCGAGCATCGCCAGGATGACGAACCCGAGTCCGGCCAGACCACCCCAACGCAACTCGTGCCGTTCGGTCATGCGAACCACCTCCACGCAGCACAATGCACAACCGTTAC
>DASXRB010000889.1:0-1773 GCA_036506875.1 Kribbellaceae bacterium
GAGGTCGCCAAGGTCTGCCCGATCATCAACGTCTCGCCCGAGACCCGGTACCCGGTGCTCGGGGCGACGTTCCAGCCGCGGGCCGGGATCGCGAAGCACGATCACGTCGCCTGGGCGTTCGCCCGCAAGGTGGACGAGTACGGCATCGACCTGATCCAGCACTGCGAGGTGACGGGCTTCGTCAAGGACGGCGACCGGGTGGTCGGCGTCGAGACGACCCGGGGGCGCATCAACGCCGGCACGGTCGGGCTGGCCGCCGCGGGGCACAGCAGCGTGCTCGCAGAGCGGGCGGGGTTCCGGCTGCCGGTGCAGTCGCACCCGCTGCAGGCGCTGGTGTCGGAGCTGCACGAGCCGGTGCACCCGACCGTGGTGATGTCCAACCACGTGCACGTGTACGTGTCCCAAGCGCACAAGGGCGAGCTGGTGATGGGCGCCGGGGTCGACTCCTACAACGGGTACGGCCAGCGCGGCTCGTTCCACGTGATCGAGCACCAGATGGCCGCCGCGGTCGAGCTGTTCCCGATCTTCGCCCGGGCGCACGTGCTACGGACCTGGGGCGGCATCGTCGACGTCTCCCCGGACGCGTCGCCGATCATCGGCGCCACACCGGTCGAGAACCTGTACGTGAACTGCGGCTGGGGAACCGGCGGCTTCAAGGCCACGCCGTCGGCGGGCTGGGCGTTCGCGCACACGCTGGCAACCGGGCAGCCGCACGCCCTGAACAAGCCCTTCTCGCTGGACCGCTTCACCACCGGCGCGCTGATCGACGAGCACGGCGCCGCCGCTGTGGCGCACTGAGAGGAGACCCCCATGCTGCTGATCAGCTGTCCCTGGTGCGGACCGCGCAACGAGACCGAGTACCACTACGGCGGCCAGGCGCACGTCGCCTACCCCGAGGACCCGGCCGCGCTGTCCGACGCCGAGTGGGCCGAGTACGTGTTCTACCGCGACAACCCGAAGGGCCTGTTCGCCGAGCGCTGGGTGCACAGCACCGGCTGCCGGCGCTGGTTCAACGCCGTCCGCGACACCGCGACGTACGAGATCCTCGCCACCTACCCGGCGGGGGCAGCGCGCCCCGGCCTGCAGCCCTCCGGAGGCACCCGATGAGCCAGCCGCACCGCCTGCCGGCCGGCGGCCGGATCGACCGCGACCGGCCGCTGCAGATCACCGTCGACGGCCGCGAGCTGCCGGCCTACGCCGGTGACACGGTCGCCTCCGCGCTGCTCGCCAACGGGATCGTGGCGGTGGCGCCGTCGATCTACCGGAGCCGGCCGCGCGGCATCGTCGCCGCCGGCGTCGAGGAGCCGAACGCGCTGATCCGCGTCGAGGGACCCTGCTCGGAGTCGATGCTGCAGGCAACGACCGTGGAGGCGTACGACGGACTCGCGGCCGAGACGCTGTCCGGGCTCGGCCGGCTCGACCCGACGCCGGACCCGGCTGTCTACGACAAGTTGTACGTGCACACCGACGTGCTGGTCGTCGGTGCCGGCCCGGCCGGGCTGGCCGCGGCGCTCGCGGCAGCCCGCAGCGGGCAGCGGGTGATCCTCGTCGACGAGCAGCCGGAGCCCGGCGGGTCGCTGCTGTCCGGCCGCGACGAGACCGTCGACAGGCAGCCGGCGCTGCGCTGGGTGGCCGAGACGACCGCGGAGCTCAGTGCCGCGCCCGAGGTCACGGTGCTGCCGCGGACCACCGCCTTCGGCAGCTACGACGACAACTACGTGCTCGCGCTCGAGCGTCGTACCGACCATCTCGGCCCGGCGGCGCCGGCCGGGG
>DASXRB010000890.1:0-3205 GCA_036506875.1 Kribbellaceae bacterium
CCGGTGTCGAACCGGTTGTCGCCCGGTATGTCCTGCGACTCCAGCTCGGCCAGGAACGCGGTCACGCCCTTGAAGCCGAGCTGCTCCTCGGCCCTCCCGGCGGCGTCGAACAGCGCGCACAGCGCGTCCAGCTCCCGGTGCGCCGCCCGCGCGGCCTCACCGCCGCCGGACGACTGCGCCCGCAGCCGGCGCAGCCACGGCGACTCCGACCACAACGCCCACATCACCTCGTCCGGCGCCGCACCGGCGTCCACGATGTTGCGCGCCTTCAGCAGCCGCGTGCCCAGCGCGGCGAACCGTGCCTCCGGGACCGACGCCTCGCTGTCCAGCGACAGCGGGTCGGCCAGCGCGTCGCGCAGCAGCTCGTCCGACGAGCGCGGCAGCCGCTCCCCCGCGGCCGCCTCCCGGTCGCGCGCCCGCAGCTTGCGCGCCAGCCGGCGCAGCTGCCCGGCGTCCATCGCCCCGAGCGGCGACAGCGCCAGCGCCCGCATCGCCTCCACCGTGAGCGCGGCCGGATCGGCCACCACCCGCAGCGCCAGCAGCATCGGATGTACGGCGGGCTCGCGCGCGAGCGGCAGCTCGTCCCCGGCGACGTCGACCGGGATCCCGGCGGCCGCCAGCGCCCGGCGCAGTGGCGGGATCGACCGCCGCCCGGACCGCACCAGCACCGCCATCTCCCGCCACGCCAGACCGTCGGTCACGTGCGCCCGTCGCAGCAGGTCCGCGATGTGCTCCAGCTCGGCACCGGCCGTGGAGTAGAGGTTCACCTCGACCTTGCCGCGCCCGAACTCGCACGCCGACGCGTCCGGGTTCCGGAACCGCTCGAACGTCGCCCGGTCCAGCGTCCCCGGCACCCCCAGGCGCGACACCACGTTGCGCGACACGCGCTGCAACGTCGTACCGAACCTCCTCGTGGTGCCCAGAGCGATCTGTGCGGCGGGCTCTCCCGCCACCGTGCGGAACTCGTCCGGGAACCGCAGCAGGCCGCGCACGTCGGCACCGCGGAAGGTGTAGATCGACTGGTCCGGATCGCCCACCACGATCAGGTCACGCCCGTCGCCGGCGATGGCGCGCAGCAGCGCCACCTGGCCGGGATCGGTGTCCTGGTACTCGTCCACCAGCACGAGGCGGAACTCCTCGCGCAGCCTGCGTCGTACGTCGGGGCGTTGCGCGAGCAGCACCGCGCGGTGGATCAGCTCGGCATAGTCCAGCACCTGCTCGTGGTCCAGAACCTGCAGGTACTCCTCGAAGAAGTCGCCGACCGCCACCCACTCCGGCCGGTCGGCGGCCCGGCCGGCCGCCGCGAGCTCGGCGGCGTCGAACCCGAGCTGCCGGGCCTTGCCGATCACCGAGCGGACCTCGTCGGTGAACCCGCGGGTCCGCAGCGCCGGGTGCAGTGCCGCCGGCCAGTTCACCCTGGCCAGCTCCCGGCTGCCGGCCAGCGCCTCGCTCAGCCGCAGCGCCTGCTCCGGTCCGGACGGCAGCCGCAGCGGTACGTCGAAGGCGTCGGGCGGCGTGAACCGCCGCAGCATCGCGTAGCAGAACGCGTGGAACGTCATCGACGGCAGCGCCCGGGTGGTCCGCCCGAGCCGCGCGGTGATCCGGTCCCGCAGCTCGCCGGCGGCCTTGCGGCCGAAGGTGAGGACGAGGATCTGGTCAGGGCTCAGGCCGCGGTTCGCGACCCGGTCGACGACGGTCTCGACGAGCGTCGTGGTCTTGCCGGTACCGGGCCCGGCCAGCACGAGCAGCGGCCCGCCGGGGTGGTCGACGACGGCGCGCTGGTCGGCGTCGAGCTCGGGTGCCGGGACCTCTCCCCGCTGCTGGCTGCGGTCGAGGCGGTACGTCGGCACCCGAACATCTCAGCACCCGCCTCCGACAGGCCCGCGTCGTACACGCTGGGGCGCGGTCAGGTGTCCGGATTCCAGCGCACCCGGCGCAGGTCGACCCTGCCGTCGGTGACGCGGACGTCGTCGGAGCGCAACCGCTGGATCTGCTCGTCGTACACCTCGTCGGCGGGGATGCCGCTGGCGCGGATCACCCGCCACCAGGGCACGCCGCCGCCGTACTCGCGCATCACCGCGCCGACCTGGCGCGGTCCGCCATGGCCGACGTACGCCGCGATGTCCCCGTACGTCGCGACCTTGCCCGGCGGGATCGACTCGACCGCGCTCAGTACGGCCTCGACGTACTCCTCCCGGTCCATCACAGACAGGGGCTCGTCAGGTCAGGCCGAGGCGGGCGCGGACCTCGGGGCGGCGCAGCGGCGGCACGGTCTGCGGCGGGTTCCGGCGGTCCGGCAGCTCGGCGAGCAGCACGGCGGTGATCTCGGCGACCTGGGCCGCGGCGCGCTCGATCGGGTCGCGGGTGGTGGCGCTCAGGCTGCCGACGCCGCTGACCTTGCGGACGTACTGCAACGCGGCGGCGTGGATCTCCTCCGGCGTCGCCTCGGGCTCGAGTCCTCGCAGGACGGTGATGTTCCGGCACATACCACCGACCCTACGTCTCCGCGCTGACAATCTCTTGGCTGCCAACCGGTCGCGATATATCGTCGAGGTATCGCAAGCTGGTTCTCAACGAGGTGGTTCACATGACCGGATCGGCGTACGCGGCAGGCTCCCCCTGGCTGCGGTTCGCGCAGTGCTACATCCCGGAGGACGTCAAGCGTGAGGCTCGCGACTGGATCGCCGCGATGACCGGGCGGCGAGGACATCGTGGCCATCCCTTCGGCGGGTACTGGGGGATGTTCGGCGGGCAGGTGCCGTTCGGACCGCCGTGGGCCGGCGGGCCGCCCTGGGCCGGCGGACCGCGCGGCGGCTGGCGGGGCCCGAAGGCTCGGCGCGGCGACATCCGGGCCGCGATCCTCGCGGTGCTCGCCGAGCAGCCGATGAACGGCTACCAGATCATCCAGGAGATCGCCGAGCGCAGCGGCGGGATGTGGAAGCCGAGCCCCGGCTCGATCTACCCGACGCTGCAGCAGCTCGAGGACGAGGGCCTGGTCACCGCGGACGCCGAGTCCGGTCGCCGTACGTTCACCCTCACCGACGAGGGCCGCGCCTATGTCGCCGAGCACGCCGACGAGGTGTCGGCACCGTGGGAGGCGATGTCCGCGCCGGCCGATGACGACGACAGCGGGCTGAAGCCGCTGGTCGGCCAGGTGGCGGCGGCGATGTGGCAGATCATCGCCGTCGGCAGCCCCGACCAGCAG
>DASXRB010000891.1:0-2737 GCA_036506875.1 Kribbellaceae bacterium
AGGCATTGGTCAGGACGGCCCGTGCGTGCCGCTCGGCGTCGGTCATGATCGCTTCTCCTCGGCGCGCCGGAGTTTGCGTGCGTGTCTGCGGGTGAGTCCCCAGTCGCGGCGGTCGGTGAGTGCCTGCCGGTGTGCGGCGTCACGGTCGCGGCGTTGTTGTCGTGCGGTGAGCATCGCGTCGAGGCGCTGCCGCCATTCGTCATCGGTCATGGTCAGCGCTCCCTGTCGTAGAGCCGGTCGGTCCAGTGCGGTGCCCGCGGCTGCTCCTCGTAGAGGGCCGGCTCGGCGTAACCAGAAATGTCAGTAGTGCCTAAGGGCTTCTCTTCGTCGGCTTGCGTATCGGTGACCTCGACGGCCTCTCTCCGAGAGAGGTAGAGAGCTGTACTGACATTTCTGGTTATCAGGATTCGCAAGATCATCGGGTCGACGTCGGGGCCGAGGCGGTACGACCACCCCCGCCCCGGCTGCTTCTCGCCGATCACCAGCAGGCCGATGATGTGCAGTGCTTGCAGCGTCCGGTCTACGGTCGACCGCGGCTTCTGCAGACGGTCTACGGCCTCGGCGAGGTTGGTGCCCGGGTGATCTACGACGTCGCCGAGGACGGCGAGCCGCAGCGGTGGCATGGAGTCGCCGGCTACCCGGACCGCCGCGGCGAGGGCGTCCTTCGGGTCCATGCCGAGGGCGAGGCAGCCGCGGGCGACCTGGATGAGCATCTTCGCGAACCGGGTCGGCATCTCCGGCGCGTGCGCGTCGATGACGTCACCCCGGTAGTCGTGCTCGACGGCGGTCCGGGCGAGGGTGACCACATCGGCCAGCGACAGCAGCACCTCCGCCGCGGACTCGTCGACGTCGGCGGCTTCGGGCCGGAGACCGGCGAGCACCGCGGCCGCCGCCTCGGACAGATCCTGGCGCATCTGCCTTTCGCGGTTGACGTTGCTCATGGCCTTGCGCCCGGCGGCGATCCGGCCAGTCGTCGAGTCCATCCTGACGAGGGCGAACCGGTCGCCCATCTTGGAGATGACCGCGTGCGCCTGGTCGTAGGCGGTGGTGGTGGCGCCGATGACGACCAGCCGGCCGGTCCAGGTCAGCGAGCGGCCGCCCTCGCCGCCGATGTCGCGGCCCCACCGTCCGTCGTGTACCTCGCGCAGGGCAGAGAGCACCAGCCCGCGGGTGTCTCGGTTCATGCTGATGATCGAGGTGAAGTCCTTGACGACGAGGAGCCCGCGGGCACCCATCTTGCGGAGCAGCCCGCCGGTCGCGTCCTTGGCCCGCTCCCGTTTGGCGGTGCCGGACAGCAGCGCGGCCTCGCCGGAGATGGTGGAGACGATGTGCGCGCCGACCCCGGCGAGACAGCACACCGTCTCCGTCTTCGCATTGCCCGAGCCGGACACGACGAGCAGCCACGCCGGGTCGCCGCCGAGCCGCTCGACGGCCGCGGTGGCGAGGACGATGTCGAGGGCCTGAAGGTCATACTCCGCGCCGAGCCATCTCCTGAACACATCGTGCGCGTGTGCCAGGTTGCGGGGGACCACCGTCGGCGACAGCTCGGGCTGCTCCGGCGCGGAGTCCCGGTCGCGCAGTTCGCCGGCGTCGGATGCGAGCGCGGCCAGCTGCTCGACGGTGTGCCCGGCGGCGAGGTAGTCGTCGAGTCCGACCTTGGCACCGTCGGGCCCGTCCGGCAGGTACGCCCAGCGGACCCGGGCGCCCTTGCTGACGAGGTAGGCGGTGAGCCGGCGCAGCGCGCCCTGTACCGCGTCTTTGGTCATCGCGTCGCTGTCGTACGCGACGACGACCTCGCGGCCGTTGAGGGCGACGTCGCGCCAGTCGCCGAGCGCCGTCTTGCCGCCGCTGCCGTTGGTGCCTTGCCAGTTGTCGACGCCGAGCAGCGCCACGCAGCACAGCCCGGCCGACACCGCCGCGTCGGCCTTTCTGACCCCTTCGGTGATCCACAACGGGGTGTGCGGGTCGCCGATCCGCTCGCGGGCGCGGGGTGGCACGTCGAGGCACATGCGGGCCCGGAACGGCGTCTCGTACTTGCGTTCCCGGCCCTTGGCGTCGAGCCGCGGGGTGTCCGGCCGGTACTGGTGGAGGCGGATCTCCCCGTCGGTGGCGTGGACAGGGATCAGCAGGCCGGGCACGACCTGTTGACCCTTCGCGAACTGGAGCGCGTCGAGGCGGGTTTTCGTGTCGACGGACACGTAGCCGCGTTCCCGGGCCACCTCGGGGGTGATCGCCGACTCGCTCAGCAGCTTCTGGTGCTGGTCGAACAGGCCGATGCCGTAGGCGCTCATCCGGTCACCCAGCTTTTCGCGGCCGGCCGGTCGTCGTCGGTGCCGCCGGCCGCGGCCTGCCCGATCCGGATGCCTTCGGCCAGGCCGTCGATCCAGGCCGCAGCCTCGGCTACTGCGTCGAGCCGGCCGGCCCGCTCGTCGAAGGTGGCCCGGTCGCGCCAGCCAGCAGCAAAACCGAGGTAGTAGGCGTGTTCGCGTTCGGCGTCGGCCGGTCGCGGCCGTTCGGCGGTCATGGCAGCTTCCCGCCCATCAGCTCGGCGATGAACGCGTCCGACTCTGCCTTCGCGTCAAGGAACTGCCTATGTAGTAAGTGTTGGACGGCCGATTCCTCTGCGCGCTGTTCAACACTTAGCGGCACCCGTGCGACCAGGAAGACGCGCACGCCCTCGCCCTTACGGCGGTCGTCGGCGTACACGCGCTCGGCCCGGGGCACGCGGTAGGAGACA
>DASXRB010000892.1:0-4901 GCA_036506875.1 Kribbellaceae bacterium
CCGAGGGCTGGGCGCACTTCAGCGAGACCCTCGACGACCTGACCGCGGCGTTCCGGGCCGCCGGGCTGGCGGACCGGCTGATCGTGCCGCGGTCCGGCGAGGCGCTGGCCCCGCTCGGCGCGGTCAGCGCCTGAAGGTCCCGGCCGGGGCGGGTGGCGAGACGAACGCCTCGGCGTCGGTGAGCGGCGCGGCCCGGCCGGCCAGCTCGCGCAGTGGCAGCACGTCGTACGGCGGCCTGGCCGCGGCACCCGCCGCGGCCAGGTCCGGCACCGGCTGCCGCGAGGAGGCCAGGACGACGTTGCCGAACCGCTTGCCGCGCAGCACCGGCCGTTCGGCCAGCGCGACCCCGTCGCCGAGCCCGGCGAGCAGGGTGGCGGCGACCCGGCGGGCGAACGGCAGCCCGCCCTTGCCGTCGATCAGGTTCAGCACCACGACGCCGGCCGGCCGCAGCACCCGGGCGCACTGCGCGACGAACTCCGCGCTGAGCAGGTTCGCCGGCACCACCTCGCGGTCGAACGCGTCCACGACGACGGCGTCCACCGACGCGTCGTACAGCTCGGGGATCCCGGCCCGGCCGCTGACCGGCCGCACCTTGATGCCGGCCCGCTTCGGCACCGGCAGCGCCTCCCGGACGAACTCGGTGAGGTCCTCGTCCGGCTCCAGGACGACCTGCCGCGACCGCGGCCGGGTGGCCGCGACGTAGCGCGGCAGCGTCAGGCCGGCACCGCCGACGTGCAGCACCGCGAGCGGCTGCCGGCGCGGCGCGAGCGCGTCGAGCACGTCACCGATCCGGCGCACGTACTCGAACAGCAGCCGGGTCGGGTCGGCCAGATCCACCCGCGACTGCAGCGAACCGTCGACCCGCAGCACGAACGTCCCGTCCGGCTCCGCCTCGATCGTCGCCAGCCCGCTCGCGACCTGCCGTTCCACCGTTATCAGTGAGCGGCGAGGCGCTTGCGGATGAACGCGACCAGCACGTCGTCCGGGTCGGCCGCCTCCAGTGCCGCCAGCCGCTGCTCGAGCTCGGCTGACGGACCCTGGTCGGCGAGCAGCAGCGTGACCGCGTCCTCGCGCGGCTGGATCTTGATCTCCTGCGGCCGCGTCGACGGGTCGCGGACATAGGCGAGCAGATTCGCCCGGTCGAGCAGGTGCACCAGCTTCGGCAGCACCTGGCGGACGGACTCGGTCAGCGTCTGCGCCGCGGCCTCGTCACCGGCGTCGAACGACCAGTGGTCGCGCATCGCCAGGGTCTGCTTGCCCGGCACGGCGAGCCGGTCGGTCCACAGTCCGTCGGCGACCGTGACGCCGCCTCCGTCCCGCGTGACGAAGTCCGCGTAGACCGCGGGCAGGACGGCGACGTCGACGAAGAACTCCGCGTCGTGCTGACCGAGCTTGAAGGCTCCGAAGGTGACGAAGGCGCGGTCGCCACCGGGCGACTCCAGCCAGAAGAGCCGTCCCTTCCGGCTGAAACCGGCCTCCTTCAGGGCCGGAGCGATACGGTCCCGAAGCACCTGGTCCAGTGCCTTCACATCAACCTCTCATCACGTCAGGACGTGCCCGCGAGGGCGAGACCGCCCACGATGGCCGGGGCTCCGACCTCGCACAGCACACCGGTCAAGCATGCCGCACCGCCGGCGACCACCGCGGTCACCCCCGCGACAGGTGCGAGCCAGCCCGGCACGTGCCAGCCGCCGTCGTCATGTGGTTCGGGCGCGGCCGGCACCGGCGCCGGCTCGACCGGCACCGGCTGCGGGACCCGGACCGGGATCTTCTCCGGCTCGAACACCGGGATCGGCCGGGGCACCCGGCGCGGCATCGGCTTGCCCGGCCCGGGCGCGTGGACGATCGCGCCCGGGCCGGTGCCGGTAATGGTGTCGCCGTCAGCCGGGACCGGGAACGGCCCGCCGATGGACCAGCCGACCTGGGCGTTCACGGGGGCGGAGCGCAGCTTGTTGACGTACCACTGCGCCTCCGGGCCGGCCTTGGCCGCCTGCCCGGGCACCACGACCAACACGTCGTACCAGCCGTCGTTGTTCCACCTCGAGGTTCCGGTGAAGCCCGGCTACGAAGGGCTGCCGATCAAGTCGATCACGCTGCCCAGCGTCGGCAGCAACTTCACCGAGACCTGCGACACGCCGACCCTGCACGTGTTCTCGATCGCGACCAGCTGACCCGCGGATCGGCTCCTGACGACGATCGGGCCCTTGTGACCGAAGGTGGTCACAAGGGCCCGATGAACGTCAGCACGCCGGGTCACAAGGGCCCCACGACCGGCAGGTCAGCCTTCGGCGCGCTCGGCGATGGCGATGTCGGAGTTGTCGGTGAAGGCGCCGTCGATGCCGGTGCGGCGGTAGGTCTCCAGCTCGGCGAACAGGTCGCCGTACTCGGCCGCCTTGGCCGGATCGGCCGACGACTTGAAGTCCAGCGGCAGGAAGTTGTTCTCCGCGCGGAACGTCCACGGGTGCACGACCAGCCCGGCCGCGTGCGCGTCGGACACCAGCGAAGTCGGCGCCAGCAGCCTGCCGGTCGCGTCCCGGCCGATGATCAGGTCCTTCGTCGGGCCGATGCCGTCGGCGTACGTGCTGATCTCCTTCAGACCGATCGGCGTGACCAGGTCCTTGTAGGTGCGCGGGTCGCCCGCCACGGTGAAGTCGTAGGGCTGACCGCTGCCGTTGATCAGCTGGACCAGCGGCACCCGCAGCTCGCGCGACAGCGCCTTCAGGTTCGACACCTCGAACGACTGCACGAACACCTTCGCGTCCGGCTGGTTCAGGCCGTTGCGGTTCAGCGCGTCGACCAGCTTCGGCTCCAGCGGCAGGCCCTGCTCGGCGAAGTACGTCGGGTGCTTGGTCTCCGGGTAGATCCCGATCGGCCGGTGCAGCTCCAGCGTCAGCCGGCGGGCCAGGTCGATGACCTCCTGGAAGGTCGGCACCTGGTACCGGCCGTTCCAGATCGTGTTGCGCTGCCGCAGTGCCGGGATCCGCTCGACCGCCCGCAGCGTCTTCAGCTCCGCCAGCGTGAAGTCCTCGGTGAACCAGCCGGTCGTGGCGACCCCGTCCAGCAGCTTGGTGGTCTTGCGGGCGGCGAACTCGGGGTGCCGCGCGACGTCCGTCGTACCGCTGATCTCCGGCTCGTGCCGGGCCACCAGCACGCCGTCCTCGGTGGTCACCAGGTCCGGCTCGATGTAGTCGGCGCCCATCCGGGCGGCCAGCTCGTACGACGCCAGCGTGTGCTCCGGGCGGTAGCCGGAGGCGCCGCGGTGGCCGATCACCAGGAAGCCGTGCCGCGGTGCGGCGTCCACGGCGGCCGGTACGGCGCCGGTCTGCAGCGTCGGGCCGCCGGGGTTCGAGGTGAGTGCCGGGGCCAGGGCCGCGCCGGCGATGGTGAGTGCGGACGCCGCCAGCGCGGCGAACCTGCGGGTCAGTGCCGTCATGCGAGGTACTCCTTGCACGTCAGGGATCTGCGCCGCCACCCTTGCCGCGGGTCGCGACACCCGGGCGACCAGTTCCCGACGCCGCGGCGACACCCCGGTGAACGTCGCACCCCGCGGACCGCGTCGTACGACGAGTTGCTAGCGTCCGGATCGAGCCATGTCGAAGACCTCGAGGAGCATGCCGTGAGCACAACACCCGTGAAGGTGGCCGTCACCGGAGCCGCCGGCCAGATCGGCTACAGCCTGCTGTTCCGGATCGCGAGCGGCGCGCTGCTCGGCCCGGACACTCCCGTCGAGCTGCGCCTGCTGGAGATCACCCCGGCGCTGAAGTCGCTCGAGGGTGTCGTGATGGAGCTCGACGACTGCGCGTTCCCGCTGCTGTCCGGGGTCGAGATCGGCGACGACCCGAACGTGATCTTCGACGGCGCGAACCTCGCGCTGCTGGTCGGCGCCCGCCCGCGCACGAAGGGCATGGAGCGCGGCGACCTGCTGGAGGCCAACGGCGCCATCTTCACCGTGCAGGGCAAGGCCCTCAACGAGCACGCCGCGAACGACATCCGGATCGGCGTCACCGGCAACCCGGCCAACACCAACGCGTTGATTGCCATGAGCAACGCCCCGGACATCCCGCAGGACCGGTTCTCCGCGCTCACCCGGCTGGACCACAACCGCGCCATCTCCCAGCTCGCGGCCAAGACCGGCGCGACGGTGTCGGACATCAAGAAGATGACGATCTGGGGCAACCACTCCGCGACGCAGTACCCGGACATCTTCCACGCCGAGGTCGGCGGCAAGAACGCCGCCGAGGTCGTCAACGACCAGGCCTGGATCGAGACCGAGTTCATCCCGACCGTCGCCAAGCGCGGCGCCGCGATCATCGAGGCGCGCGGTTCGTCGTCCGCGGCGTCGGCCGCGTCCGCGACGATCGACGCCGCCCGGGACTGGCTGAAGGGCAGCCCCGAGGGCGACTGGGTGTCGATGGCGGTCGTCTCCGACGGCTCGTACGACGTGCCGGAGGGCCTGATCTCGTCGTTCCCGGTGACCACGAAGGACGGCGACTGGGAGATCGTCCAGGGCCTGGAGATCGACGACTTCTCGCGCGCGAGGATCGACGCCAGCACCGCCGAGCTGGCCGAGGAGCGCGACGCCGTCAAGGAGCTCGGCCTGATCTGATTCTTCCGGTACGACGAGAGGGCCGGCGCGGATCCCACCGCGCCGGCCCTTCTTCGTGTGTTCGCGTGGCCCTCGTCTCACGGACTGCCGGCCGTGGTGGCGAGGGTGGCCAAGTAGCCGTCCAGGAGCCGGATCTGCCGCTCGGCCGGGAAGTCCTCCGCGCCGAACAGCGCCTGCACGATGAGGCCGAGCACAAAGGACTGGATCGCCGCCGCAGTCTCGTCCGGGTCCGAGGGCGGCAGCTGGCCCAGGCGATGCGCGGCCCTGAGGTGCTCGCGGATCCGCTCCCGGGAGC
>DASXRB010000893.1:0-12537 GCA_036506875.1 Kribbellaceae bacterium
AGCCCGCCGGGTGGTCTGCGGCCAGCCTTGACACCGGCTGCGGGCGGCACCGCCCAGCACCGGTCGGGAGCGGACTGCAAGGAAGATCAACAGAGCAAGATCCGTCTAACTGAGGTCTCTACGGTTTGGGGGGATTGCCGGCCGCCCACAACCCGCCGCTCGAGACGGTGTGGTCGACGTAGCGCACGAAGTTGTAGCGAGGAACCTGAGCTGCGACTCACCGGGTCTCTATTCGGACCGTGCGTCACGAGGTCGATCGAAGCCGTTGCGGACCTTAGCACTTGGTTACGCCGCGGTAATTACGGAGGATGATCACCGCGGTGGCGTGGCAGGGAGCATCTCTCTCTGGGTTGCAAAGATCCGCCACGCCTCCATCGCAAAGCCCGCGAACGCAATGGTCCGGAGGTGGACCTGCCGCGGGCCACGGCCAGTCGGAACGTCCGCGTCCTCCCCGCCGCTCATCGAGGTTCTCATCCTGGTCGGCTGAGGGCAACGGCATCCGCTCAGCTTGAAGCCATCGGAGCAGAAGACGGGCGTTGGGTGCAGACTCGTACACAGCGCTCGCGAAATTGGGGTGGTTGGGAATGTCAATGGAGCGTGATCATTCACCTGAGTTCCTTCCGCTGCTGTCTCGCGGAAAACACCGCAGGCCAAGGCAGGGCGCATGCGTTATGGAGTACGCGTCCTACCTGGCCGGCGAGAAGTGGAGCGACCATCCGGCCTGCACGCACCCACTGCTCGCCGAGCTCGCCCGGCAGGTCAACGACTTCATCTCCGACGAGGCTCGGCAGGCACTGGTCGAGCTCGTTCCCGACGTGATCGGCCTAACCGGCTCTGAGCTGCGCATCGACCTCCGGATCGCACTGCGGGCTGCACGGACCGCGTTGCCGGTCGTAGCCGAAGGACGACAGCAGATGATGGCTACCGCCGTCCTGACCTGCGAGCGCTTGCTGGCCGACCTGGACGGCCGTCCCGGTGCGCCGCTGAGCCACGAGAGCAGTGACGCACTCGCCCTTGCTCCTGGTGCGGCCACGTGGGCGCAGCGGTATATCCGCAATGTCTCGATCTCCCACCGGGCATTCCGTCGACAGGCGGCACCGAGCATCGTCCGCTATGCCGTGCAAGGGATCGCGCACGCCTGCGTACCCGACCCTGAGTCGCTGCTGCACGACCTGCTGGTCGGGGCAATCGAAGACTGCCAGACTTGTCGCAATGGTCAGGTGGCCACGACCCGGTCGCCGAGTGCGGCCAAGGCTGCGGTGACGTTGTCGCGGCAGATCACCGCATAGAACTCCTGGTCGAAGATTCGCACCGGAGGTGAAGACCTCCAGATTGACGCTCGCCTCGAGCAGCCTGCGGAATGTGGCTGCGCCGCGGTGGCCGTGCGCGACCCCCGCAAAATGACAAGGCTTGACGCGCCGCGAGGATCTAGCACAACCGTGCCAGCTCACTGGAACGATCGGCCATGTCGAGCGTGAACGCGCTCGTAGCGCGTACCACCTCACCGAGCTGGCATCCGACCCGCTCCGGCAACGCCAGCGACGGACCTTCAGCCGAGCCAGAAGCTACTTCAATCCGAGCCCGGCGTCGCCGGGGGAATTGGCCTTTCAGCCGCTTTCGCTGGCGCCCTTAACCTCACCGGCACCACGCTGGCTCGCGCCACCACCGCGACCATCCGCCGCACCCTGATCGGCGTGCCGTCCCGGGTCGCGTCCTCGAGCCGCCGAGTCACCCTGCACCTGCCGCTCGCCTGGCCTTGGCAGCACTCCTGGACCAAACTGTTCACCCACACCTGCAGACCACCGGCCACACCGCCGCCTGAGCCGGCGCCGAGCACCGCCCAACCCGAGGACCCAGCGACAGCCGGGCAGACCGGCGGCACGACCACGCCGGAGCCGAGTCGCACCACCAACAAGCTCAACTGTCCGCGGCATTGATCAATTGGCAGATCGATCGGTGGATCGAGGCTTAGGGTCGCCGGCGCAGATCCGTCGCTTTGGCGTCCTTCCGACGTCATTGCGCTGCGCGGCGCCTCGGCGCGGGTTTGCTTCGAGCGCGGCGTCTCGGCCGCCGGTGCGGCGGGTGACCCGCGTGGGCCGCCGCGGTCACAATGTACGGACGGCGGAACTGATCACGTCGAGCCGCGGGACGTCAGCGGCCGCGGATGTCGTGCGCGACGTCGTAGGAGTAGTCGCCGTCGTACTCGGGAGTGCCGGTGGCGACCGTGACTTGCCGCGAGACCCGACTAGCCGGCTTCGCTTGCCCCCTCGTGCGCGAGGCCGTATTCGAGGTCTGGGCCGGGTCGGCCGCTCGGTCACTCATCCGGCTGCTGATCGCTCACGGCTCGTCCCCCGGAATCGAGACCTCCGGTATGAGCTTGTCCGTGCCGAGTCGGCTGACCCCGCAAGAACGTCTGTCCACTGTGGACAGTCAACCTAGACGATCTCGTGATCGTTGCGCGGTCGTGATCGTTCCTGGTCGACGACATGAGCGATACTGGTTAGCGTCGTTCCCCGCTGGAATTCGTGGTGATCGGCGTGGCCCCTTCAGCTGGTCCGCTCGCTCTGGTGCGCGGTCTGAGCCGGACGACGTGGCTGGCCCGGCTCGACGGTTCGCCAGTGATCGCGCGCGCCGTGGCCGCGCCGCCCGAGCACATCGTGGACTCGCCGCTACTCGTGCCGGTGCTCGGCACCGCCGAACTCGACGGGACGACCTGGCTGTTGTCCGAACACATGGACGGGGCACCGGTGCAGCGTCTGCTCGACTTGGTCACGCTCACTCCGGCGCAGGCCACCTGGCTCGCGGCCCGGGCCCTGGCCGGGCTCGCCGTGCTGCACGACGCAGGGTTCGCGCACGGGCGGCTGCACGCCAGCAACGTGCTGGTCGGCCGGGACGGGGCGGTCTGTCTCGCCGACTGGGCGCTCGGACCGCCTGCATCGGAGGACTCGCGACGTGCCGACCTCGCCGCGGCGCGGACGTTCGTCGCCGCACTGCTACGCAATGCCGACCGTCCCGCCGCCCGGCACGGCGGCCTGCTGGTGGATATGGAACGGCTCGCCGCCGAACCGATCGCCGATCCTGCCGCGGCGGCCCACGAGTTGGACGCCGCTGTCGGCGACCCCGCGACCGTGACGTCCGAGCTGGGCATCCTGGTCGGCGCGATGAGCCGAACGTCCATCAACGTCGTGACGCCGGTGCCATTACCGCCCCGCCTGCCGTACACCAGACGTCCGCCGCCCCGGCCCCTCTCGCAGCGACGGTGGGCGGCCGCGGCAGTCACGCTTTTCGTACTCGCTGCGGCCGTGGCGGTCGCCGTGGCGGTGTCACATCGTCGGCACGCAGCGGCCCCGTCGCTGTCACCGTCCCACGCGTCGCGGAGACCGACACCGACCCACAGCCCCACCCTGCGCTCGACCGCACCGAGTCCGGTGGCCGCCATCGCGCCGCGCAGCGCCGGGTTCGTCGACGGCGTGGTGGTCACGCCGGTCACCAGCTGCCAGCCCGGGGCGGCCTGCTCGGTGACCGTGACCATCCGGATCGTCGCCCACTCCGACGTCAAGCACGTTCGTTGGACGTTCGTGCTGGTCGACCCGTGCACCGGCGCGCGCAAGGAGATCCCGGGCGGGTCGATGACGGCGCAGCCGAGCTGGCAGCACATCTACAGCACAACGACGGTGGCGCTCCCGCAGACGCGGTCGGTGACGGTCGTCGCGATGACTACCACGCCGGTGCGCGCAGCGTCGGCGCCGCTGACCGTCCCGCCCGGCCATGCTCAGTGTTGAGTGGGCGTCGCCGCGGTCGGGGTGCCGGGTCGAGCAGCCGCGCCCCCGCCCGGACGTCGTCGCGATCGGCGGGCTGACCGTCCTCGTCGCGCTGGGCCTGGCGAACCTGCGGGCGCTCGGCGCGGCGTCGCTGGCCGACCACCAGGCCGCCGTGGTGGCCGGCGGCATCGTGCTGTTCTGCGTGCTGCGCCGGTGCCGCACCGCCAGCCTGCGCTGGCTGGGCTGGGGCGCCTACGCGGCGAGCGTCCTGCTGCTGCTCATCGTGGTGGTTGCCGGCGACCTCGGCTACGGCGCCCGCCGTTGGCTGACGGTCGGCTCGTTCACCCTGCAGCCGTCCGAGCTGGCCAAGGTGGGCCTGCTGCTCGTGCTGGCCCAGGTGCTCGGCACCGACCGCCCGTGGTACCGCCGGCTCGCCGCGGCGCTGGCCGTCGCCGCGGTGCCGATCGGGCTGGTCGTCATCGAGCCGGACCTGTCGACGGCTGCCGTGCTGGCCGCCCTCACCATGGCGATGCTCGTGCTCGGACGCATCCCGCTGCGCGCGATCGTGGCGCTCGCTCTGGCGGCGGGCCTCGTAGCCCCGCTGGCCGAGCACCTGTTGCGCCCGTACCAGGTGGAGCGGCTGCACGCCTACCTCGACGGCTCGTCCACCGGCGCCGGTTGGACGATCTTGCAGGCCCACATCGCACTGGCATGGGGCGGGCAGGACGGGCTGGCGGGCCAGCCGCTGCACCGGCTGCTAGCCGACTACCTCCCCGAGCACGAGACCGACCTCGCGTTCGCCAGCCTGGTCGAGCAGTGGGGGATCCGCGCCGCCATCCTCGCGGTGCTGGCCGCCGCCGCGGTGGTGTGGCGGATCGCGCTGGCCAGCCGGCACGCGCGGACGCGCGACGCGGCGCTGGCCGCCGCCGGGCTGGCCGCCCTGATCGGGATCGAGGTGGGCGTGTCCGTCGCCGCGAACCTCGGCCTCGTCCCGACCGCGGGCGTGCCGTTCCCGCTGGTGAGTTACGGCGGCACCGCGGTGGCCGCCCACCTCGCCGCGGTTGGCATGGTGCTGGCGCTGCGTGCGGACGCCCAGCGTCGCGAGCTGTGGCTGGCGCCCCTGTGGCGGCGGTCGCACCCGCGGCTGGTGCGGTTCACGGCGCTGGCCGTCACCGGGGTGCTGGTCGCGATGCTGGCGTTCACCTGGCAGTTGCAGCGCACCCGCGGCCCGGCTCTGCGGGCGGCGGGGTTGGAGCAGATGACGCGCTGCGTCGCGGTCCCGGCGGCGCGCGGCGCGATCACCGACCGGCACGGCGTGCCGCTGGCTGTCAACACGCCGCAGGACGACATCTGGGCGGTGCGCGGCATGGCCACTCGCGCGACGCTGAACCGGCTCGCGCCGCTGATCGCGCGGCCGGCCTTGACGCTGCGGCGCCTCGTCGCCGGGTCGGAGGAGGTCGTTGCCGCGGTCGCAAGCCTGCCCCCGGCTGCCGCGGCGCGAGTCAGGGCTGCGCACCTGCCCGGCGTGCTCGTCGTTGCGGCGCCGCACCGTACCTACCCGTATGGATCGTTGCTTGGGCCTGTCCTCGGCTGGACCGGCGTCGCCACGCCTACGGACATGAAGCGCTGGCCGGACCTGCGGCTCGGTGCCATCCTCGGGCGGGCCGGCATCGAGGAGCAGTACGACACGGTCCTGCGCGGGGTGGACGGCCGCCAGTGCGTGTACGTCGACCCGGCCGGCACGCCGGTCGCGCTCGCCGGATACACGCCCCCACTGCCCGGGACGTCGCTGCGCCTGACGCTCGATCTCGGGCTGCAGCGCCACGTGGACGCGTCGCTGGTCGACGCGCTGCGGCAAGGCGGCCGCGCGGGCGCCGCCGTGGTGCTCGACCCGCGCAACGGTGAGGTGCTGGCGATGGCCAGCCGGCCGTCCTACGACGACAACGTCTTCGGCCCGCCGGTGGACGACGAAGCGCTGCTCGCGTTGACCCGTGCCGCGGGCAACCCACAACTCGACCACGCCACCCAGGTCGCGGCGCCGCCCGGTTCGACGTTCAAGCTGGTCATCGCCGCCGCGAACATGGCGCACCACGTCGTCCCGCCGGACCGGATAGTTCCGACTGGCGCGGCGTGGAAGCTCGCGGGACACACGTTCCACAACTGGGGTGCGCTACCGCCGCAGAACCTCGAGCAGGCGATCGCCTGGTCCAACGACGTGTACTTCTACAAGCTGGCCTGGGCGCTCGGCGCGGACTCGATCGTGTCGACGGCACGGCAGCTCGGCGTCGGGGCGCCGACGGGGATCGACCTGCCCGGCGAATCCAGCGGCTACCTGGGCAGCCCGGCGGCGCTGGGCGACCAGTGGTATCCCGGCTCGACGGTGCTGCTCGGCATCGGGCAGGGCTACCTCACTGCCACGCCGCTGCAGGACGCGCGGTGGACGGCGGGGGTCGCGACCGGGGCATTGGTCACACCGCACCTGGGCCTGGCGTTCGGGTCAGGCAGCCGGCTGAGTTGGCCGTCGCCCCATCGGCTGGCGATCGACGTCGGCCCCGTGCGGGCCGGCATGCGGGCGGCGGTTACCTCGGGCACCGCGACGCTCCTGGCATCGCTGCCCGTGGCCGCCGGCGGCAAGACCGGTACCGCGGAGGATCCGAGCGCCGGCGGCGAGGGCCTGGACTCGTGGCTGTCCGCGGTGGCGCCGATGGATGCGCCGCGGGTGGAGGCGACGGCTTTCATCCGCGGCCAGGGCAACGGGCACCCGTCCAGCGAGATCGTCCGTGACGCCCTCGCGTACTACTTCACCCACACGCCATGAGCGCTCGCGCGAAGTGTCCGGCCCGCGCGCGCCCGAAGGGCGCTTGCGCGAATCGGGCGGGATTGGTCATGCGACCTCGGCGAAGTCGTCGTCGAAGGCGTCGAGAATCTCGCGGTGCTGCAGGCACTGGGCGGCTCCCTCGGCGACGCAGGTGAGCGGCCGCTCGGCGAGCCGGACCGGGAAGCCGAACGCGTCCTCGAGCAGCTTGTCGAACCCGCGCAGCTGGGTGCCGCCGCCGAACGCCCACACGCCGTCGTCCAGGATGTCGTCCACCGCCTGCGGCGGCAGGTCCTCCAGGCAGCTGGCGAGCGTGGAGATGATCGTGTCGGCGGTGGGCCGGATGGCGTCGACCACCTCGCCGACGCTGAGCGTCACCAGCCGGGGCTGCCCGGTACTCGCGTCGATGCCCTGGGCGACCAGCGACGTGCTCGGCTCGCTGGCAACGCGGCACTTCACGGTCTCCGCGGTGAGCTCTCCGACGATCAGCTGGTGCTCGGCGCGCAGATACTGGTACAACGCAAGCGTCATCTCGTCGCCTGCCACCTTGCACGAGCGGTGCGCCAGCACACCACCGAAGCAGAACGCGGTGACCTCGGCGGTGCCGCCCCCCACGTCGACCACCATGTGCGAACGGGGTTCCAGCGGGTTGACGCCGCAGCCGACCACGCCGGCGATCGGCTCGGGCACCAGCCGAGCGCGGCGGATGCCAGCCTCGTCGGCCGCTTCGACGAGTGCGCGCCGCTCGAGCGCCGTCGCGCCGGCCGGGACGCCGATCACAGCCCGCGGCCGGACGCGCTGCCAGGGGTGCTCGGTGACCCGGCCGAGGATGCCGACAATGAACGCACGGGCCGCCTCCAGGTCGACGATCACGCCGTCGCGTAGCGGCCGCAGCGTCGCCAGTCCAACCGGACAGCGGCCGATCAGGGCGCGGGCGTCGTGGCCGAGCAGCAGCGGCGCGATCCGCTTACCCCGGCTGCCGGCTCGCACCACCATGACCGACGGCTCGTCGAGCACGATGCCGCGCCGGACCTCGCACACGACGGTGTTCGCAGTGCCGAGGTCGATTCCGAAGCCGCCCATTTGCATCCCCTCCGGCAACAGGCTCAGTGTCTCAGGACGATGGCGCCGATTCCAGCCACGCTGTGCGCGCACCGGACGAGATCGCCGCGCCGAGCTCAGCTTTGTGGAACGATCCGTCGGCATCACCACGTGGCGACCGCGTCACGCCTAGCGGGTTCCCCACTGACGCGTGAACGGGCCTCTGTTGGGCCCGGGCGGTGCCTGCTTCGATGCCTTGGACCCAGTGGATGTGCGTACTTCTCCTCTAGCACGGTCGACGTGCGGCTGGGCCGGGTGGACTCTGTACTTGGTGTTGCGCCGGGCTGCGACAGGGGCGTCGAATGCGGCGAGCGGGGCGATCTGAGCGTGGGTCACCGCTGCGCCCTCCTGGACTTGAGCGGTGGCTGACGGCGCTGGTGGCGATCGGGTTGCTGCTCGTCGGCTGTATTGGCAAGCATCGCGGCACGAGCCATGTCGATACGGGTAGGGCGCCGTTGCCTGGCGTGAGCCGAAGCATGAACACCGGCGCGGGAACGGGTCCGACGCCGGTGCCGATTGCCACGTCGCCCGGCCCGGAGGGAATGCGCGCGGAGTGGGTGCGGCGGGAGAACGCCCGGCCGGGGACGGCGGACTGGCGGATCACTACCGGGGCCTCGAGCGCGATTTCCGGCTTCGCTGACAAGGTGTATGCCGCCGAGGGGCAGCGCGTGTCGCTGTACGTGTCGACGCCGGCGCGATCTTTCCACGTCGAGGCCTACCGGATGGGTTACTACAGCGCTACCGATGCGCGGCTGGTGTGGCGCTCGCCGGAGCAAGGCGGCCGGGTGCAGCGACCGTGCCCGCGAACGCCGATCACGAACATGGTGTCGTGCGCCTATTGGCGGCCGTCGCTCTCGCTGGCGCTGAGCGAGGATTTCGTGCCGGGTGATTACCTGTTCAAGCTCGTCGGCAGTGGCGGCCAGCAGAGCTACATACCGCTGACGGTGTGGGACCCGGCCAGCCGCGCCACGTACGTGATCAAGAATGACGTGTTCACCTGGCAGGCATGGAACTCTTACGGAGGCTATGACTTCTACGCGGGCGGCGGAGCGTGCCCACCCGGGGTATACCCGCCGTGTTCGCGCGCCCGAGTGGTGTCCTTCGACCGGCCATACGCCGCGGCGCGCGGCGCGAGTGACTTCCTCGGCTTGGACCTGCCGCTGGTGGAGTTCGTCGAGGAACAGGGCCTGGACGTCTCTTACGCCACCGACCTGACCCTCGTGCAGCACCCGAGTTTCTTGTTGCGGCACAAGACGCTGCTCTCGCTGGGCCACGACGAGTGCTGGGACTTGCGGGAACGACGGGCCGCCCTCGCGGCGGAGCGGCACGGGTTGAACATCGCCTTCTTCGGCGCCAGCGCGATTCTGCGGCACGTGCGTCTGCATTCGTCGCGCCTTGGCCCCGGCCGGGAGGTCGTCGACTACCGCGACTCGGGCGAGGATCCCCTCGATGGGCACGGCAATCCGTTGGATGTCACCGGGAACACGTGGGCCTCTCCGCCCGCGAGCTGGCCCGAGGACAACTTCGTCGGAGAGAGCTATGTCGGATATCGCGAGCCAGATGCGCGGCCCGTCGCGTTCGTCGTCGCCGACGCTGCCGCCTGGATCTTCGCCGGCACCCATGTGCACAACGGAACAGTCGTGCGCAATGTCATCGCCTCCGACGTCGACGGTTTCAACCCCAATGCGCATCCGGCGAACCTGCAAATCCTCGGCCACTCGCCGGTCCCGCTCACCGGCTCGGAAGCCAACGGCATGCACTGGGGGACGGTCTACTACTCCGACATGACCTTCTACACCGATCCCACCAGCGACGCCGGCATTTTCGACTCCGGGACGAACAACTGGATCCCGGCACTCGGGCCCTGCCCGTCCGGCACGACCGCGTGCCCGGCCACCTTCGTTCGACGCATCACGGCCAACCTGCTCCGCCGCCTCGGTCACGGACCGGCAGGAGCGACCGGACCATCACGCGCGAACTGGCGGCACGTGTACCCCTACTGACCGCAGCCAGGACGCGTTGGCCGGCACCCGGGACCAGGATGCTGCCGTGCGCGCTGCCACGATCCAGGAGGCCCGCCGCGCGATGCTCGAGGCCGGCGAGTTCGAGCTCGCCCAGCGCACCTGCATGTTCCCGAGACGGCCTGACCGCAGACCTGCTGCACGACGCCCGCCCACGCTCGACGGGAACAAACCCTTACCCGCCACGGCTCTAGGCAACAGGTCGACCACCAAATCAGTAACGCCTAGCCTGCGATCTTCATTCTTGACCTCAAGGCGAACGCTCTGATCTCGCCGCGCGTCGGCCACTACACACGCACCGCGCTGGGTTTGCGAGCTTCGATCAGATGCGGGTGCTCTGAAGCCGCGCCCGGCGCGTTGGAGCGCAAACCTGACCTTGCGAGCGGCCGCTCACCGAGGCACGGAGGAAACCCGATCTGCGGAAACGACAAGCCAGCGACCGCCTTCGCGCCTGTGTCCGGACCGTCAGATATCGATGCAATGACCGCGACGTCGTGGCCCGAGCCCGGTGTTTCGCTCGGCAGCCATCGAGTGGGCCCCGTCTGCCCGCGACAGGATTTGTGATCAGGGTTCAGTAGGGCGGTGCGGGGAAGGCTTTGGCGATGGCTGCGGTGCGGTTGGTGACGCCGAGGCGGGCGAAGATGTTTTCCAGGTGTTTGCGCACGGTGCTGACCGAGACGACGAGTTCGCGGGCGATTTCGGTGTTGGTGTGGCCGCGGGCGAGCAGGCGTAGCAGTTCCCACTGGCGGGTGGTCAGGTCGGGCATGGTGTGGCGGCGGCGGGCGAGGTGTTGGTAGGCCTCGTTGAGGTGGGGGCGGAGCAGGGAGAGCAGGAGCCGGTCGCGGGCGTCGAAGTCGGGACCCGGGCCGCGGTAGAAGACCAGCCTGCGGGTGCGAGGGGCGGGGGCGCTCAGGCAGAGCATCGCTTCGGCCTGGATGCCGAGCTTGCTGAAGTAGTCGGTGTACATGCCGGTGTTGCGCCATTGCCGCCGGGTGTAGAAGTCCGAGATCGTGGTGACGCTGAGCAGGTCGCCGCTGCGGTCGGGGTAGGAGCAGTGCGCAGAATCCCAGTAGTGGTGCCAGAAGATCCCGACGTCGGCCTCGACCTCGTCGGCGGGCTCGGCTTGGTGGAGGTATCCGCGCCGGCGCGTCGGGTCGAACTCGCCCAGCGCGACCCCGTCGCAGGGCACCAGGTCACGTGCCTGCTCGAGCACGTCAGTCGGCAGCCCGGCCGCGGCGTGTCCCGTCCGTGCCGCGTCGATGACGGCGAGCAGCCGCTGCAGGTCGGCGGTGCGGACTCCGTCGGCCATGGGCGGGTTTCCCCCCGGGTGAGTGCCAAGGGCTGTGACGATGGTAGGCCGCGCTAGGCGGGGGTGCCGATCCCCGGCGGGTAAAGATATGACGAATGGCGAATGGTCAGGCCGGGTCGGGGCGGAGATGCTCATCTCGGCCGGGCCGGCGGGCGGCCTGGGGGCCGGGAGGGCCGATGAACACCCGCATTGTGATCTGTGCGATCGCTGCAACATTTGCTGCCGGTTCGCTGCTCGTGGCCGCGTCGGCGCTGGCCGCGGCGCCGTCGAACGGCTGCCCGTCCGGTTACCAGTTGCTGTCGGTGCCGACGCTGACCGCCGAGGGTTACCGGGTGCCGGCGCTGGTCGACAGCCCGAGCAGCGGCGTGGTCGGCGAGGGGCCTGGCGTGGGGCGGGGCTGGATCGGGCAGCCCGGCAACGGCGACGGCTGGGTGTGTGCCGTGCAACTGGGCAGCCAACTCACCCCGTTCGGCTTGCCGGTCTACAACTTCATCGACAACCAGCTACCGGCCTGACGTGATTGACCGGCTGCGGGCCTGGGCCGGGTCTCGCCGCGACGAGCACCGTGCCCTGGCCGAGTACCGCACCGCCTGGCGGCGGTTGGTCGGCCTGCGCCGGGGCCGCGAACAGGCGCGCGGTGAGCCGGACCCGCCTCATGGTGTCGCACCGTCTGACGGCGAAGGCCGCTGACCTGGCCGGCGGGGTCTTGACGCCTGTGGGCAGCTGTCTGGGCGCTCGGCGCCCGGCACATTCGAGTTCGGAGGAGACAGACATGATCGGACACTGGACCGCGACCCGTCGCCAGGCACCTCGACTTGCCGCGCTGGCGCTGTCGGCGGTGCTGCTGGTCGTGGCGCTCACGCCGGTCCGCGCCGCGGCGCAAGAGGACGCGCCGGCCCAGGTGGTGGTGGCGTGGAACCGTGCGCTGCTGGACGCACTCACCGCGGCCAACACGCCACCGCCGCCCGCGATGCGAGCCGGCGCGATCGTCGCGACATCGGTGTTCGACGCGGTCGACGGGCTCACCCACCGGTACGCGCCCTACCAGCTGGCCGCCGACGTGCCGCGCGGTGCGTCCGCGCAGGCCGCCGCGGCCGGCGCCGCGCACGAGGCGCTGGTGGCGTTGTTCCCGTCCCAGCAGGCCGCCTTCGACGCGCTGCTGGCCAGCACGCTGGCCCGGCTGTGCGGCCACGACCGCGACCCGGGCGCGGTCGCCCGCGGCCTGGCGTGGGGTGCCTCGGTCGCCCAGACGATCCTCGCGCTGCGCGCGACCGACGGGTTGACCGCGACGCTGCCGCCGTATCAGGTCAGCCCGACCATCGGGCGCTGGCAACCCACCCCGCCAGCGTTTGCGCCGGCGCCGGCGTTCCGGCAGTTCGCCACCATGACCCCGTGGGCGCTCAGCTCCCCCGACCAGTTCCTGCCCGGACGACCACCGCCGCTGACCAGCACCCGCTACGCGACCGACCTCAACGAGGTGAAGACCCTCGGCAGCGTGACCAGCACGGCCAGGAGCGCGTTCGACACGCA
>DASXRB010000894.1:0-10735 GCA_036506875.1 Kribbellaceae bacterium
CAGATCCGGCTGCAGTTCCTCACCGAGTCGCTGATGCTGTCCGCGCTCGGCGGCCTGGCCGGCCTGCTGCTCGGCACCGCGATCACCGCCGTATACGCCTCCAGCCAGGCCTGGCCGGTCTCCGTACCGCTCACCGCCCTGGCCGGCGGCCTGGGCGCCACCCTGGTCATCGGCGCCGTCGCCGGCCTCTACCCCGCCGTCCGCGCCTCCCGCCTGGACCCGGTCGCGGCGCTGTCGACACTATGACCCGGTACGACGCCATGCCGGTGTGCGAGCTGCCCGACATCCCGGGCACCTCGCACGCCGGGTGTTCGTGATCACCCGTGCGCTGCGTGATCGCTGGCCAGGACTGGGCCTTGATGGCCTGGTGCAACCGGCCATCGAGACCCAAAGCGTGCCAGCGAGAACGAAACCGGCGAGTCAGCACAATCGCGCGGCGGTTGGTGATGGTGGCGGCTGAGGCCGAACTTCATCCACAGGTACGACGAAACGCCGCGCTGTCCACAGATCTCCCGACCATACGGGCGCCGTACCCCTGCCGACGACAACCTGCGGGGTATGAACCCCAAGCTCACAGCCCTGGTCAGCCGCAAGCGCGGCATCTTCAGCCGGCGGGACGCAATCGCCTGCGGCTACACCGACGCACAGATCCGCGCCCGGATCCGCAGAGGTGAGTGGGTCAGGATCTGGCGCGGCACCTACGCACCCGCCAACACCGCCGCCGCGGACCTTTCACGCACCGCGAACGACGCACGGCACACAACTCAGCACCAGCGCCCCACCGGCAGCACCGATGCCGGAAAGCCGGACCACGACGAAGACGAAGAAGATGCCGACCCGGCGAACTGTGAGCTCGATCGGTCGCTCGAGGCCGACGAGCGGGCCGCGGAGGCGCACCGTTTGCTCACCAGGGCCGTGCTGGCGAGCCTTGGACGAGGCGTGGTCGCCAGTCACCAGTCCGCGGCGGTGGCACATGGTCTGCCGGCGTGGGGCCTGGATCTGGCACGGGTCCACGTCACGCGGAGCGATGGCCGCCTCGGACGTACCAGGTCGCGGGTCGTTCAGCACAAGGCGACCGGTCCCGTCGCGCGCGAGCGTGCGGCCGGCATCGGCGCCGTGCCGCTCGCGCGGGCGGTTGTCGAAGCGGCCACGCTGAGCGGCTTCGAAGCAGGGGTCGTACTCGCCGACGCCGCGCTGCGCGCGGGCGTCGACCGGGACGACCTGCGACGGGCGTTGCGGGAGCTCGGCCGGCGTGACGGGTCGGTCAAGGCGGCCGCGGTGGTGGAGTTCGCGGACGGCAGGTCCGAGTCCGTCGGCGAGTCGCGGCTCCGCGTCCTGATGGACACGATGGGTGTGCCGGCGCCGGAGCTGCAGCACACCGTCCTCGACGACGGCGGACAGTTCGTCGGGCGGGTCGACTTCTTCTTCCCCACCCAGGGTGTGGTCGTCGAGTTCGACGGGCTGGTGAAGTACCGCGAGGACAGCGCCGCGACCGTCGTACGCGAGAAGAAGCGAGAGGACGCGCTGCGCGAGCTCGGGCACGAGGTCGTCCGGGTCGTGTGGAGAGACCTGCACACACCGGAGCTGACGGCACTGCGGATCATGCGGGCGCTGAAGCGCGGCGTTGACCGGCGTGCCACGACGGTTTCGTGATCAATGGCCTCGTCTGGTGCTCGGTGGCCTGTTGCAGCAGGCCATCGAGGTCCGCTCGCGGCCACCGATCATGGAGGCGGTCAGCGGTCTCGCGGTTCGGAGGACGAGCTCGGCACGCCGGACTGGGGCCCGGGTCCGGTCTGGCCGGACGAGGACGGGTCGGCGGGGCTGCCGCCGTACTGCTGGGGTGGGGCGGCGGGGGTGCGGGGGGTGACCTCGCCCTTGAGGGCGAGGCGGGCGAGGTGGTTGCGGGCCTCTTCGGCGTACTTGTGGTCGCACAGGACGTCGTACGTGGTGGCGACCACGGCGGTGCGGGAGGTGAAGTCGCGCCGGCCGCGCAGCTGGGCGTAGCCGATGGCGCCGAACGTCATGCCGAACACGGCGCCCAGCGTCACGCCGGTGAGGACCGCGGACACCCAGGCGGAGCCCTGGGTGGCGAAGATGCCGAGCAGCATGCCGACGAACAGGCCGAACCACGCGCCGGTCGCCAGGCCGCCGGTGATCGCGCGCCCCCAGGTCAGCCGGCCGGTGATCTTCTCCACCTGGCGCAGGTTGTTGCCGACGATCGTGGTGTGCTCGACCGGGAACTTCTCGTCGGACAGATAGTCGACCGCGCGCTGTGCCTCGAGGTAGGTGTCGTACGTCCCGATCACCCAGCCGGTCGGCCGGGGGTCCATCGACTGCCGCGCCTGCAGGTTGCTCATCGCGGTTCCCTCCGCTTCCGTGTTCACCCCCATCATTGCGGACAGCCGGTGAACGCGCGTTGATAGCCTCGCGGGAGAGCGGCGTGAGATCGCCCGAGTACGACGGCACTGCGACGACCGGAGGTGGTGCGTGGCGACACCCCGCAACCGGGTCAGCCAGCTGTTCACCCGGCGGCCGGCCGGCCGGCGCTCGTCGGAGGACCTGGTCGCGACCGGCAAGCTGGACGGCGCGCTGGTCGACTGGGCGTTCTACCGCGGCGGGCGGCGCGACCCCAGCACCGAGTCGTACGGCGAGGCGCTGCGCCGGGCCCGGCGCGGCGAGGGGTTCTTGTGGATCGGGCTGCTGGAGCCGACCGCGCGGCAGCTGGCCGTGCTCGGTGACGAGTTCGGGCTGCACCCGCTGGCGCTGGAGGACGCGATCGAGGCGCACCAGCGCCCCAAGCTGGATCGGTACGGCGACCGCGGCGAGACCCTGTTCGCCGTCTTCAAGACGGTGCGGTACGTCCCGCACACCACGCTGACGCCGACGTCGGAGGTGGTGGAGTCCGGCGAGGTGATGGTGTTCTGCGGCACCGGGTTCGTCGTGACCGTGCGGCACGGGAAGCACAGCGAGCTGTCCGGGCTGCGGCAGGCGCTGGAGGCCGAGCCGGACCGGCTCGACGACGGCCCGGGCGGCGTGCTGCACGCGATCGCGGACCAGATCGTCGACAGCTACCTCGACGTCGCCTCGCACGTGCAGGCCGACATCGACCTGATCGAGGCCGAGATGTTCACCCCGCGCGGCTGGCGCAACATCGAACGGGTCTACCAGCTCAAGCGCGAGGTGCTGGAGCTGAAGCGCGCGGTGGCGCCGCTGGCCGGGCCGATCCGGGTGCTGGCCGAGCGGCACCATCCGCTGATCGGCGACGAGACCCGCAAGTACTTCCGTGACGTCGACGACCACCTCGCCCGGGTCCGCGAGCAGGTCACCGGGTTCGACGAGCTGCTCACCTCGATCCTGGCCGCCGCCCTGGCCCAGGTGCAGGTACAGGAGAACGACGACATGCGCCGGATCTCCGCCTGGGTCGCGATCCTCGCGGTGCCGACGATGATCGCGGGCATCTACGGGATGAACTTCGACAACATGCCGGAGCTGCGCTCCCGGTACGGCTACTTCGTCGTGCTCGGCGTCATGGTCGTTGCCTGTGGCACCTTGTATCGGCTGTTCAAGCACAACCGCTGGCTGTGACGCCGCGGCGTCCCTTCGAACAGCGTCGAAAGGCTCGCCCGGGTCCGCCGCGCACGCCTAGAGTCTGCGGCGTCGAGGCCGGCGACCAGCCGGTGCGAACGCCGTCAGGAGGGGTGCTGGGATGCGGATCGGGATGCTCGTCGCCACCGTCGGCGTGCTGGCCGCGGCCGTTCTCGCCGGGGGCCGGACCGTGGACCTGGCCGAGCCCGCCGGCCCGAGCGGCAAGGTGACGCCCGGCCCCGGCGACTCCTGGTACGACGGCGACCTCTGGCACCCCCCTGACCGGCGGTGACTACGCGTGCCGGCGGCGGCTGGGCCCGGAGCCGTGCTCGGCGAGCAGGCGGCGCAGCCGGGCCGCGAGCGGGTGCTCGGCGTCGGACAGCGAGAACAGCGCCTCCTGCCAGGCCCGCGGCGCCTCGCCGACCCGGCCCAGCCCGACCAGCGCCAGACCGCGGGTGAGCAGGGTCTCGGCGATAGCGTCGCCGACCCGCAGGTAGCTGCGCATCCAGTCCAGCGCCTCGGTGGCCGCGGCTTCGGCCGCGGCGTAGTCGCCGGCGGCGAGGTAAGCCTCCGCGAGGTTCCCGTGCGCCTGTGCCTCGACCTGGCGATGACCGGTACGACGGGCCGCCGCGACCGCCTCCCTGGTGTACCGCATCCCGAGCCCCAGGTCACCGGAGCGCAGGTAGCTGCCGCCCAGGTTGAGCAGGATGCCCGCCCGGCTCGGCGTGAGTACGTCACCCGGCACCGGTGTGGCCGCGGACCGGTCCAGCGCCGCCAGCGCCTGCTCGTGATGAGCGGGCGCGACGTCCGGGCGGCCGGCGTCGGTGTGGCTGCTGCCGAGCCGGGTCAGGATCAGCGCCTCGGCGGCCGGATGGCCGCACCTGCGGCTGCAGCGCAGCGCGGTCTCCAGCGTGGCGACCGCCTCGTCGTACCGGCGAAGCCTGCGGTAGGCCGTCCCGAGCGTGCTCGCGGTGAGGTACCGCGCCCGGTCGTCGCCGATCCGGTCGGCGGCGGCCAGCCCGAGCCGGGCGACCAGCAGCACGTCGTCGGCGATCCGGGACCGGGCCAGCAGCGGGCCGGTGTGCCAGGCGAGCTGCCACACGTGCTCGTCATGGCCGTGGGCGGCGGCGAGCTCGACGGCTCCGACGACCGCGCGGCGCTCCACCTCCCACCACGCCAGCGCGCCGGCGTAGCCGTCCAGCCGGGCCGGCTGCAGCGGGGGCGGCGGGGCCGGCTCACCGGCCAGCCGGTGCGGCGAGACGACCGCTGCGGCGCGGCACACCCCGTCCAGGTAGTAGTCGAGCATGCGATCCACCGCGCGGTCGAGCTCGGCCGCGCTGGTCTGCTCGCGGGCCTGCTCGGCGGCGTACACCCGGAGCAGGTCGTGGTACTGGTACCGCCCCGGGCACGGCTGCTGCAGCAGGTTCGCCGCGACCAGGCGGTCCATCGTGCGGGCCGCCGCGGCCGGGCCGTCCAGGCCGCACAGGTCGGCCAGGCAGGCCGCGGCGTCGGCGCCGAAGTCGCCGGCCGGCATCATCCCGAGCAGCCGGAAGTACGCCGCGGCCCGGTCGTCCAGCGCCGCGTAGGACCAGGAGAACACCGCACGGAGGTCGTTCTGCGCGTCGTCCGGGTCGCCGAGCGAGTCGAGCCGGTAGCGCTCGTCGGCGAGCTCCCGGGCGACCGCGGCCAGCGACATGCCGCCGTACCGCTGGGCCCGCTCGCCGGCGATCGTCAGCGCGAGCGGCAGCCCGCCGGCGTACCGCACCAGCTGGCCGACCGCGGTCGGTTCGGCGGCGGCCCGCTCGGCGCCGACGGTGGCGGCGATCAGGTTCGCGGCGTCCGACGAGTCCAGCGGGTCCAACGGCAGCAGCCGCGCGCCGTCGCGGCTGCCCAGCCCGCGCAGCTGGTTGCGGCTGGTCACCAGCACCACGCAGCCGGCGGTGCCGGGGATCAGCGGCCGCACCTGGTCCACCGCCCGGGCGTTGTCCAGCAGCACGAGCATCCGCTTCCCGGCCAGCCGGGTGCGCAGCAGCGCCGACCGCGCCTCGAGCCCGTCCGGCATCTGCGGGTCCGGTACACCGACGGCCCGCAGCAGGGTGCCGAGTGCCTCCACCGCGGGCACCGGGCGTCCGGCCGAGAAGCCGCGCAGGTTCAGGTAGACCTGGCCGTCCGGGAACCGGTCACGGACCCGGTGCGCCCAGTTCACCGCCAGGCTGGTCTTGCCCGCGCCGCCCGGCCCGGTGATCGCGGCGATGACGACCGGGCCGGCGCGTGACACGAGAGCGTCCAGCTCGGCGAGCTCGGCGGCCCGGCCGGTGAAGTGCGGGATGTCGGCCGGCAGCTGCCGCGGCGGTTCCGTCCCGGCCGCGGCCAGCACCGGCTCCACGGCCGGCGGCGTGCTCGAGGCGTCGGCGGCGAGCAGCTCGGTGTAGGCCGAGCGCAGCTCCGGGCCGGGCTCGACGCCGAGCTCGGCCGCGATCGAGGCGCGGGCCTGCGCGTACTGCTCCAGCGCCTCGGCCTGCCGTCCCGCGCCGTGCAGCGCGCGCATCAGGCGCACCCACAGCGACTCCCGCAGCGGGTGCCGCGCCACCGCGTGCGACAGCTCGGCCGTCCACGCGCCGGTGCTGTCGAGATCGGCGACCCGCTCGAGCGTGGACAGCTGCAGCTCGATCAGCCGCTGCCGCTCGTGGCTGCTGAGCCACTCCGACAACGACTCGTCGAACGGGTCGCCGCGCCACAGCGCCAGCGCCTCCGCGAGCCGGTCGCGCTGACCGGCCGGCCCGGGCCCGCGGGCGTCCCCGGCACTCTCGACCAGCCGCTCGAACCGCAGCGCGTCGACCGCGTCCCGGTCGACCCGCAGCAGGTAACCTCCCGGCGACCGCTCGACCGTGCTCGCGCCGAGCTCGCGGCGCAGCCGCATCACCGCGGTCTGCAGGCTGCCGCGAACGTTCGCCGGCAGCTCCTCACCCCAGATCCGGTCCGCGAGCACCTCGGCCGCGACCGGCCGGCCCGCCGACAGCGCGAGCACCGCGAGCAGCGCCCGGACCCGCCGGCCCGGCAGCGCCACGACCTTGCCGCCGGCCCGCACCTCGAGCGGACCGAGGAGCAGGATCCGCACATCCGTCGCCGGCATCGCACTCCTCCCCTCCGCGCCGCCCCGCACACTCACCCGGCGCCCAGACACTACCCAATGCGTCGGACTGGTCACGTCCCGGTCCACAGCACGACAGAGTCGTGACAGAGCCGTGTCAGAGCCGACACCTACGGTCACTCCCGGACGCCTCGAGCGCGGAACCTCCGCCCGCCCGCGGGGGGCTCGGGGCACCGAGGAGAGGTCGATGCTACGGATCCACTTCACCGGCCAGGACCTGGCCCGTACGACGATCGCCGGCGAACCCGACCCGCTGTGGGAGGTGCTGCTCAGCCTGCACGTGCTGCAGAGCCGCGACCCCGGACCGGCTCTCGGCGCCTGGCACCGGCACACCCGGCGCGGCATCCCCCGCCTGGAGACCCGGCTGCTCGCCGAGCTCGCCCCGCCGGCCGGCTACGCACCCGACTTCCTGACCCCGCCGGGCCCGCACCGCGACCTGGGCGACGCGCTCGAGGTGCTGCTGTCCACCCCGCGCCGGCAGGTCGGGGCCGACCTGGACCACCTCGCCGTCCGGCGGCCGCCGACGGCCTGGACCCGGTCGCTCGCGACCACCGACCGGACCGCCATGCGCCGGCTCGGCCACGCGATCCAGCAGTACCACCGTGTCGCCCTCGCGCCGTACTGGGACTCGATCCGGCGCTGTGTCGCGGCCGACCGCGCGCACCGGGCCGACCTGCTGGCGAGCCGCGGCGTGGAGGCGGTGCTGGAGACCCTGCATCCGCGGGTGCGGTGGGAGGCGCCCGTGCTGACGGTGCTCGACCTCCCCGATGCCGACCTGCACCTGGAGGGCCGCGGCCTGACGCTGCAGCCGTCGTACTTCTGCTCCGGCGTGCCGACCAGGCTGCGCGACGCCGGCCTGCCGCCGACGCTGGTCTACCCGGTACGACGGGGTTCCACGCCGCTGCAGGCGTCGGCCGGCGAGAGCGAGGACGGCGACCGGGCCGGCGACGCGCCCCGGCCGGCACCGCGCACGGTGGCGGCGCTGCTCGGCCGCACCCGGGCCAACGCGCTGGAGGCGATCGCCGGCGGCTGTACGACGAGCCAGCTGGCCAAGCTGTGCGACATCTCGCTGGCCGCCGCCAGCCACCACGCCACGGTGCTGCGCGAGGCCGGCCTGATCAACACCCGCCGCGACGGCCGCTCGGTGCTGCACGAGATCACCCACCTCGGCCACCACCTGCTCGCCAGCGCCCCGGCGCCGTCGCTCAGCTGACGCCCGAAGGCCGTCCCAGCCCCGGCGAGGGTTGGGACGGCTCGGGGCCGTGTCAGCTCAGTGCCGGCCCCAGCCCGGGACCGTGCCGTCGATCGTCAGCTCGTACTGGTCGTAGCGCTGCATCAGGTCGAGCAGCTCGTCCTCGGTCGGGCGGTTGCCGTCGGCGTACAGCGCGGCCAGGCCGCGGAAGTACTCCTCGCGGTTGATCGCCGGCGTGAAGACGATCAGCATCGTCGCCTGGTCCTGGTACGGGTTGCGGAACCCGTGCGACATGTTCTCGGGCACGTTGACGAAGGTGCCGGGCGGCGCGGTGAACGTCTTGCCGTCCAGGTGCAGCTCGACGTTGCCGTGCAGCACGTAGAAGGCCTCGAGCTGCTCCTTGTGGATGTGCGGCGACGCACCGGGAGCGCCCGGGTCCATCCGGTGCTCGAACAGGCCGAGCCGGTTGTCGGTCCAGTCGCCGACGGCCTTGAAGGTCGTCTGCGTGGTGGTGCCGATCTGGACCGCCTCACCCTCGCCGGGCAGCAGGATCTTGGGCAGCTGGGTCATGGCTATGTCACTCCTCGGTGTCGTTGTCGGTGGTCTCGTCGCTGTCGGCGGCCGCCTGGAACCAGGACAGGTACCGCTCGCCGGTGTCGGGGAACAGGGTCACGATCGTCTTGCCGGCGTACTCCGGCCGCGCGGCGAGCACCCGGCAGGCGTGCGCGGCGGCGCCGGACGAGATGCCGACCAGCAGGCCGTTGGTGCGGGCGAGCAGCCGCGCGGTCGCGAAGGCGTCGTCGTCGGACACCGCGACCACGTCGTCGACGATCTCGGTGTCGGTGGTCGGCGCGATGAAGCCCCCGTTCAGGCCCGGGATCTTGTGCAGGCCGCCCCAGCCCTGGCTCAGCAGCGGGGAGCGCTCCGGCTCGACCGCGACGACCCGGACGTCCGGGTTCTGCTCCTTGAGGTAGCGCGCCGCCCCGCTCAGGGTGCCGCCGGTGCCGATGCCGCAGACGAACACGTCGACCCGGCCCTCGGTGTCGGCCCAGATCTCCGGCCCGGTGGTCGCGTAGTGCGCCTGCACGTTGTCGGCGTTCTCGTGCTGGCAGGCGAACCAGGAGCCCGGCCGCTCGCGGTGGATCTCCTCGGCCTTCTCGATCGCCGCCGGGTAGCCCTGCTCGTGCGGGGTGAGGACCAGCTCGGCGCCGAACGCGCGCAGCATCTGGATCCGCTCGTTCGTGGCGTTGTCCGGCAGCACGATCACGCAGCGGTAGCCGCGCGCCGCGGACAGCGCCGCGAGCGAGATGCCGGTGTTCCCCGACGACGCCTCCACCACGGTGCCGTCGCCCGGCCGCAGCAGGCCGGCCTTCTCCGCGGCCTCGATCATGTAGAGCGCGGTCCGGTCCTTCACGCTGGACAGCGGGTTGGCCATCTCCAGCTTGGCGTAGACCGTCGTACCGGCGGACTCGTCCAGGCCGAGGTCGAGCCTGACCGCCGGCGTGCCGCCGATCAGGTCCTCCAGCGATCCGGCGAGCGGCCGGCCGTTGAGCGTCAACACGATGCTGTACTCCGTTTCGTAGTCACCAGGCGGGGAACGCGACCGGCTCGGCGGCCGGCCGGCTGAACGCGGGGAACTGCTCGAAGTGCGGGCGGCCGCGCAGGGCGGTACGACGGCGGGGCGCGCGCGGGTCCGCCACGGGAGCGAGGGCGCGGGCCCCGGCGGGGACGTCGTGGATGACGAGGGCCTGCGCGCCGACCACCGCGCCGGCGCCGACGGTGATCGGCCCGAGCAGGGTGGCGTTGGCGCCGACCACGACCCGGTCGCCGAGCTCCGGGTGCCGCCGGGACCCGGCGGGCCGCTCCCGGTCGTGCCACCAGCCGGTCGATCCCAGCGTCACCTGGTGGAAGATCGTCACGTCGTCCCCGATGACGGCGGTCTCGCCGATCACCACGCCGGCGCCGTGGTCGATGAAGAAGCGGCGGCCGATCCGGGCTCCGGGGTGGATCTCGATCCCGCCCGACAGCAGCCGGGCCAGTACCGACACCAGCCGGGCCAGCCGCCGCAGGCCGCGCCGGTGAACCCGGTGCGCGACCCGGTGGCCCCAGACCGCCAGCAGGCCCGGGTGCAGCAGCGCCTCGGTGCGGGAGGTGACCGACGGGTCGCGGTCCCGGACCATGTCCAGGTCGGCCAGCGCGGCCCGCAGCGGCCCGCCGGGGCTCACCGCTGAGCCCCCGCTGCCGGCGCAGCGGCGGCCGGGGCCCGGCGCAGCTGCTTGATCCGGTTCTCGGCGAACGCCATGCCGGCCAGCACCACCAGGCCGCCGACCAGCAGGTTCCAGGTGACCGGCTCGCCCAGCACCGCGATGCTGATCAGCACGGCGGCGACCGGGACCACGTAGTTCACCGCGGACGCGGTGGTGGCGCCGACGTCGCCGATCAGCCGGAAGTACAGCACGTAGGCCAGGCCCGTGCTGAGCAGGCCGAGAACGATGATGCTGCCCGCCACCCGAGCCGTGACGTGCGGCGCGTGCCACTCCAGGAACGGCGTGACCACGGCCTGCAGCACCGCCGCCGCGACCAGCTGCGAGGCCGCCAGCGCCAGCGGCGCCAGACCGCGCGGGGAGAGGAACTTGCGGACGTACACGAAGCCGGCGGCGTAGCTCAGCGCCGCGCCGAGGCAGGACAGCCGGCCGCTCATCGAGCCGAGCGAGTCGTGCCACGGCGCGATCACCAGCACCACGCCGGCGAACCCGGCCAGCAGTCCGGCCAGCTTGCGTGGGGTCGGCCGCTCGGTCGGGAGGACC
>DASXRB010000895.1:0-6814 GCA_036506875.1 Kribbellaceae bacterium
ACGTCCGAGGCGCAGGCCCGCGAGGGCGAACGCAAGGAAATGCCACCGGACCTGAAGGCACAGATGGATGAGATGAATGCACTCGAGGTCGGCGAACCGGAATTCTTCGACCTGAAGGAGCCTTGGCTCTACACCGCACGCTGACCACCGACTCGCCGCTACCCAAACGCCACCACGCCGTCGGAATGCTGGTGGCGCGCGGTGATCTACAGTCCATCGAGAAGTCACGCGACCGAGTGACGGCCGCTGAGACGTCCGTCGATCGTCGAGACTAGGCGTGCCGCGTTTCGGGGGTGGCGACGCCGGCCGCGTCGATGGACTTGCCGGCCTCGGCGAACACGCCGCGGAGCCAGGCGTGCTCGGGGTCGGCGGTGTAGACGGGATGCCACCACATGGCCTCGATCAAGGGCACGACCTCGTACAGGCACGGTAGGGCTCGGACGTCACCGGCCATGGTCAACCGTCATACCAGGTTGGCCTGCACCAGACCGATTCGGTCGGTGCCGGCGACCAGGAATGGCACGACCAGGAAGCTGTCCACCACGGCCTGTACCCGGGGCTCGATGCCCAGCGTCTGTAGTTGGCGCGCCGCCGGAGTGAACGCGGGCGGTGTGGTAGGTGAATATCCACGGCAACTCGTTGAGGTCCGCGATGGTCAGGGCGTCGCCGACCCGTGGATTGTCGCTCGATACCAGGCACATCCAGGTGTCGGAGAACAAGTCGAGGTGGGGTATCTCGGTGAGAAAACCGTGCGGCATCACCAGGCCGTCGACGTTTCGTAGGCTGTCCGGCGCGTCGTCGACGACCTCCGCCGTCAGCCGTTCGTAGCGCAACCGCATGCCAGGCGCCTGTTCGGCCATCAGCCGCCCGACCTGGCCGCCGAGCACGGCCATGGGGTAGTCGGACGCGACGATGCGGTACTCCCGTTGAGACGTCGCCGGGTTGAACTCGGGCTCGGTGGCAAGGCCCGCTCCACGCTGATCAAGGCCGCCTCCGTACGGCGGCGTAGCTGCACTCCATCGGGGTCAGTTCGTAGCTGTTGCCGACCCTGACCAGCAGCTCGTCGCGGAAGTGGCGGCGCAGCCGGGCCAGTGAGGAGCTGAGCGAAGGCTGGCTCAGGCCGAGACTGATGGCGGCCCGAGTGACGCTGCGCTCCCGCAGCAGGGCATCCAGCGGGACGAGCAGGTTCAGATCGAGGTTGGCAAGGTTCATCTCGCCGTTCCCTAGGCTTGATCGTCACAGTAGCCCAGGTCAAGGGAACCGCAAGCGGCGGCACGCAGCCGAAATACATCCACCCGGCCGCTTGGCGCGAACAGACGGGGTGGCGCCGGAGGGCCGATCGAGGCTTATCGCGGCTCGTGCCAACGCCGCCGCTTGTCCACGGTCATGCGGTCGCCGCGACCGACCTTATGTGCGCCACGGAGGCAACATGCCGGCGAGCATGGGCAGGTAGAAGAAGAATGGCCGGCTGTGTCCAGGACAGTGCCGCGCCGCTCCCCCGGTCCCCACAGCAGGTCGCAGAGGCGATGGTGCTCCCGGCGGTCGTCGGCGAGTGACGGTGACCCGGCCGGCCGCCGGCCGACGATGGTGGCGCCCGCAGTGATCAACTCCACGAGCCGACGCCAGGCCGACGCCAGGCCGACGACGGGCCGTCCGAGTCGCGCGGCAACGCGAGTGCGTCCCGGAAGCTGCGGTCGACCAGGCGGACCAGTCGCCGATGGGGCTGGACGCGGTCACGCTCGCGGGGACGTGGACGGGCGGCACCTGGTCGGCTGGCACCGCCAGCGTGAGCCAGTCCCGGGCGAAGTGGTGCGCGTCGGGATCCGCGCCCCCACCGCGGGCAGTCCTGGTAGGGCCCGGCGACGCCGGGCAGCCGGGCCAGCGGCTGGTCGACCGTCCGGCCGCCGTCCACCACGGTCTCCGACCACACGAGCGTCTTCATGGCATCGGCGGCCTCGACCCACGGACCCCGACCGCGCTCCACCCGGCGGACGTGGCGACGGCGAATTCGAGGCCCAGCCGGTGCGCCGTCGACACGGCTAGCCGCACGGCATCACGCCACTGCGGCGACCCGTGGGGCATGCGCTCGGGGACCACGAGCGGCGTGCCCACGCCGCCGTCGAACATCTGGACGCCCCGGACGCCGACGCGGTGCGGCCATTCCAGGTCGAGCCGGATGCCCTCGGGATCGACGTTGCCGTCCATCCAGTGCCACCAGGCACGTGGCCTCGCCTCGTCGGGCGGGGTGCAGAAGCCGCGCCAGAGCGCTTCCAGGTCCATCGGCCTATCCCCTTGGTCGCCGACTGGCCGGGGCTGAGGCCGCCGGCGATGACGCTGCACCGGGCGCGTGAGCGTGACAGTAGTCATCTGGGTCGGCCTGTGGACCGGACTGCTGTCGCGTTCATGTGCCGCGGCACCCCCAGGCCGACGAGACCGCGGCGTCGCCCGCGGCTTGCCGCTCGGTCATTGCCCGGCGACTGCGGCGGGGTCGTCCGCACCCAGGTACTCGAACGAGCGGATCAGGGCATTGCCGCTGCCGCAGAAGATCCCCAGCATTCGGCCGGTCATGCCGCCGGCGACCTCGGTCGAGAGGTAGCGCCCGTCCAGCTCGCCGAGCTGGACGAACTCGGTGTCGTCAACCACGCCGGCCACGACGCGGTCCGGGCCGCGAGCGGTGGAGAACCACTGCCCTCGGCGGGCAGCAGGCGCAGCTCGAGGTCGAGGTCCCCGGACGCCGGACGCTCGCCCAGCACGTGTCGGATGCCGCCGATTGCTGCGACGGCTCGCACGGTCCCGTCCCCGTACTCCAGGTCCATGGCGTGTCGCGGGTCGATCCGCACCGACATTCCCCCGGTCCCGTGCACGGCGAGCCGGGCCCGGACTCGGGCGTACAGGTGCTCCTGCCGGCGACCGACGAAGACCGGCTCGCCACCGGCCGCGCTCACCGCGACCACCGCGCCCACCCGCCAGCCGCCGTCCTCCCGGACGACGATCTCCGACGGGAATCGGCCGGCCGCCACCCACGCCGGTGGCAGCGCGTCCCCACCCCCGTTGGGCCCCGGCGACACCGTCACCCTCACCGTGCAGGCCATCGGCACGCTCGACAGCACGGTGGTTGCTGATGGCAGGACCGGGGATCAACGACCACGGCTCCGGCTCGGCAGCCATTCTCGAGACGGCGCTGATGATGGCCAAGGTCAAGCCGGAAAACACCCTCCGGTTCGCATGGTGGGGCGCCGAAGAACTCGGACTGGTCGGCTCAACGGCCTACGTCAACGGCCTCACCCAGGCAGAGAGGGACCGGATCGCGCTGCACCTGAACTACGACATGGTCGGTTCACCGAACTACATCTTCATGGTCTACGACGCCGACAAGTCGACTTTCCCTGCTCCGCCTGGCGTCCCCATCCCTGAGGGCTCGGAGGCGATCGAGAAGCTGTACGAGCGGTACTACACCTGGATCGGCGAGCCCTACGACGACACACAGTTCTCCGGGCGCAGCGACTATCAGGCCTTCATCCTCGCCGGCATCCCGGCCGGCGGCCTGTTCACCGGAGCCGAGGTCGTGAAGACCGCGGAGCAGCAACGGATCTGGGGTGGCACGGCCGGCGCCCAGTTCGACCCCTGCTACCACCTCGCGTGCGACACCTTCGACAACAACAATCTGCACGCTCTGGAGGTCAACAGCGATCTGATCGCGTTCGCGCAACTGACGTTCGCGTACTCAACCGAGTCCGTGAACGGCGTCCCCGGCATGATCGTGCCGGGCCCGCCGCTCAACCTACCCCCACCCGCAGGACCAAGAGGAACGTTCGCCACCGGCGGTGGCGGACACGGTCCCGGACCGATTACCTCGTAGCGCCTCATGACAGATCCAGCGGGGGGCTGCTGCGGCGACCCCCGCTGGATGACTGAAGGCGACGGACTCGGCTTCTTGTGCCACGGCCAACCAGGTCGAGATCGTCAGCCTGCCAGATCCGGTTCACCGCAGTGCTCGGCGATCACCGCCCTCGCCGCGCGTTCCAGCGCGACGGCCGCCGGCCATCCCTGTCCGGCCGGAGTGATCGGCTCGCCCACGATCAGCCCGACAGTTCCGCCGCGAATGACCGCACCGTGGCCTGGCCGCATCATCGCGCGGGTACCGGAGATCGCGATCGGCACGACCGGGAGGTGCGCCTCGGCCGCGATCACGAACGCGCGCCCATGTGGAACTGCCTGAGCCCGGGCACCGCCGACAACCCGCCCTCGGGAAAGATGACGAGCGTCTCGCCGGCCTCCGCGGCCCGGGCGAGCGCGGCCGCGTCGGCGACGCTCCACACGCGCTCGGTCCGTTCGACGAACCGGGTGCCGATGCGGCGCAACAGGAATCCGACGACAGGCTTGCGCGCGAACACCTCGCCGGCGACGAAGGTGTGGCTACCGGGCAGGGCCGCGGACATCGCGATGCCGTCGAGGCAGCTGGCGTGGTTGGCGACGACCACGCAACCCGGTAGTCCGGCCAGCCGCTCGGCTCCCGCCGCGCGCACCCGGGTAGCGGTCAGCCGGGCGAGGCCGCGCGCCGCGGCGCGGGACACGGCCCGGCGCGCGTGCTCCATCCGCGCGACGGCCGCAGTTACGCGTAATCCTTGAGCGCCACGGCATGCCGTCCGGCTCGCGTTGCCGGGCCTCGAACTCGTTGATGTCCGCACCTGCCATGAACGCCTTGGTGCCAGCCCCGGTGAGAATGGGTGCACGAAACCCGCGCCAGATGACCGATGATGACCAACGTGACGGTGCGGTTCGGCGACTGTGAGGTGAGCCTGGAGCGTCTTGAGCTGCGCCGCGCCGACCGGGTCGTCGGTGTGGAACCGCAGGTCTTCGACGTGCTGACCTACCTGCTTCGGCACCGCGATCGGGTAGTGCCCAAGACCGAGCTCCTCGACCAGATCTGGGGTAACAGGTTCGTCTCCGAGTCGGCGCTGACCAGCCGGATCAAGTCCGCTCGCCGCGCCGTGGGCGACACGGGGCGAGATCAGCGGATCATCAAGACGATCCACAGCCGTGGCTACCGGTTCGTGGCCGATGTGACCGTGGCGGTGCCGTCAGCTGGTCCGGGTGACGCCGATCCGGCGCTTCGGGTGCTGCGGGCCGTGACCGATCTCGCCGATGGGGTCGCGGCGGCGATCCAGGTCGTGGGCGATGCGAGGTCGGGCAAGACCGAGCTCCTGCACCGAGTCGCCGAGGCGGCCCGCCGGCAGTCGCTGGCTGTCGGGTCGTCGGGTCCGGTGATCGGTAACGCCAGCCCGTACGGTTGCGTCGCAGATGCACTCGGCGAGATGGTCCAGCGCAACCCCGGACTGCTCGATCTCGTACCAGCTGGCTGCCGAATCGAGCTCGAGCGGGTCTTCGATGGACGGTTGCCCACGACCCGACAGCGCTGGTTCGTGGCCGTGCGCGAGTTCCTGGTCGCCGTGGCGGAGCGCTCGGGTGCGGTGCTGCTGCTCGACGACCTGCACCTGGCTCATCCCGAGTGTCTGAGTGTCGTCGACGACGTGGCAAGGCTGATCCGGCGGCACCGCGTGGTCGTCGTCGTCGCCGGCCGGCCGGACGCCGCGGCCCGCCCCGGCTTCGAGGTCGTCGCGCTGGCCGGGCGCCATGATCTCGTTGTTCGGCCGTCGGTCGACGACCTTCCCGCGGAGGTGGCCGAGATTCTCCAGCGGCTCGCCGTGACCGGAGACCGGTTCGATCGGCTGGAGTTCACCGCGGCCGCTGGTCCCAAGGTGCAGACCGCCGATCGGCTGCTCGAGCTGGCACTGGGCTCCGGGGTGATCGCCCAGGACGGCGGCGGATACCGGTTCGTGGATCCGGCGATCGCCGGTCACTTCGCGGCTGCTGTCCCCGGGAGCGCACGGGCGACGGTGACGAACGAGATCGCGACGCGTCTGGTCGACCTCGGCGCCGCCCCGGCACGGGTCGCCGACCTGTTCCTGGCCGCGGGTGAGCCGGCCATGGCCGCTCGCTACGCACTGGCCGCGGCTCGCGGCGCGTCGGCAGCCGGGCTGCACGAGCAGGTGCTGCGGTGGACCGACGCCGTTCGCCAGCACGTCGACGGGCCGGTGAAGGGCGAGCTGCTGTCGCTGCGGGCGGATGCGCTGGCGGCGGTCGGCGACCATGGCGCCGTGGCGGCGTACCGGCAGGCGTTGACGGCGACCGATCCCGACCGTGCGCCAGCCCTGCGGGCACGGTTGGCTCGCGCTGCACTGCTCGGCGGGGACCTCGCTTCGGCCGAGGAGGCGTTGGCCGGGCTGGCGGCCAGTGGCGGCCCAGACGACGGTGCCATTCTGCTGGCGCGAGGGATGCTGGCGTACTTCTCCGGTGATCTTGACAAGGCGGACGCGGCGGTCGAGGCTGCTCGTTCGCTCGCGCTGCGGCCCGGAGCGCCAGACCGCATGCTCGACGTCATCACGCTCCAGGGCATGATCGCCCATAACCGGGGTGAGTGGTTCGACCGACTCCGCCGTGAGCTGCGTGCGACGAGCGAGAACCCCCAGCTGGCCTCAGCGGTGTTCGACTCGCATCTGTGCGTGGCCGAGTACCTGCTCTACGGACCGACGCCCTACGACGAGGTGGTCGCCCTGGCGGGTCAGCTGCGGGAGCAGGCAGAGCGGGCGGGCGCACGGCGCGGAGTGGCGTTCGCGGTGACGGTGGCCGGTGAGGCGGCCCTGCTCGCCGGTGACCTCGACACCGCTCGCGGCCACCTCAACGAGGCCTTGGCCCGGCACGCCGAGATGGCAGCCGACACCGGCACCGCGCACACACTGCAGCGGCTGGCCGA
>DASXRB010000896.1:0-7018 GCA_036506875.1 Kribbellaceae bacterium
GGCGTTCGGTGTGGTGGACGGTGATGTCGAGGGTCGTGTTCTTGCTCGGGGCAACGATCACGCCGCCGGTCATCGGGACGTTCAGGTGGCTCGCGGCCAGGTCGATGTCGACCGATGCGCCGGTGTCGTTCGGGCTGGTCCACTCGGTGTCGCTGAGCGAGATCGCCAGACCGATCACGCGGCCCTTGGGGATGATCATGTCCTGCGGGCGCAGCGGCACCGTGATCGTGGTCCAGGCACCGGGGGTGAGCGGCGTCGGGTTGGTCAGCGAGGCGCTGTGCGCGGCGTCGATCCAGCCGCGGCCGACGATGCCGTGGTCGGTGACGGCGGTGCGCTTGGCGACCTCGAAGTAGCAGGAGTCGTCGTACGACGTGGACGCGCCCCAGCAGGTCTCGGTCGAGGTCCGCGAGATGCCGGCGTACCGCGAGGCGTGGCCGTACTCGATGAGCCGGGCGGTGACCGGGGTGGTCGCCTTGTCGGACCTGATCCGCAGGGTGACGGTCGGGGTGCCGCTGATCCGGATCGCCTTCTGCAGCGGGGCGGACAGGAACATCTGCCGCCCGGACAGCGGCACCGACGGCGTGCCGACGATGTCGTCCTCGGTCAGGCTGGTGTCGTCCAGCACGTTCACCGATCCGGTTCCCGTCGTACCGAGCTTGCCGGTGGCCAGCCCGACCGACGCCGGCTTCACCGGTTGCGGCCAGGTCGAGTACGACGTCCACTGGTCGGGCGCGGTCTCGACGGTCGCGATCGGCTCGTTCATCACGCCGTTCGGCAGGTTCATCAGCCAGTGGTCGAACCACTCGTGCAGCTCGTCCACCCACGCCGCGCGGCGGAACTCGAACGGGTCGACATGCTCCTCCAGGCCGAGCCAGATCTTGCGCGGCACACCGTTCGCGGCGAGCGCGTCCCACCACTGGCCGAAGTGGTTCGGCTGGACGTTGTAGTCGCTCAGGCCATGGACCACGAACACGCTGGCCTTGACCTTCGCGGCGTCCTTGACGTGATCACGCGTCGCCCAGAAGCGCGTGTAGTCGCCGGACTCGTCCGCGTCGTTGTCGCCGAGCTCGTCGCGGACCTGGACGCACGGGCCGTTCTGGTTGCCGACGTACTTGCCCAGCCAGGGCAGGTAGTCCAGCGAGTACGGCACGCCGCGCGAGCGGGTGTAGTCGTACCAGGACGAGATCGCCGAGATCGGCACGATCGTCTTCAGCCCGTCGACACCGGTGGCCGCGACACCGTTCGCCAGCGTTCCGTCGTACGACTTGCCGACCATGCCGACCGCGCCGTTGGTCCAGTCGGCGACGACCGGGTTGCCGTTCAGGTCGCGGGCGGTGTTGCGGCCGTTGAGCCAGTCGATGACCGCGACCACGGACGCGATCTCGTTCGGGCCGCCGACATCGCCGCAGCCCGTCGAACGTGACGTGCCGAGGATGTCGACGCCGACCATGCCGTACCCGCGCGGCACGAAGTAGTTGTCGTAGAACAACGGCATCTTGGTGATGACGCCGTCCGCGTCGTACGCCTTCGTCTCGCTCTCGTTGCCGCGTCCGCAGCACTCGTAGTACGGCGAGGCGTCCATGATCACCGGGATCCGCACACCGGCCTCGGCGGTCTCCCGCGGGCGCACGATGTCGACGGCGATCGTGTCGTTGACGCCGTCGGAGTCGGTGTCCAGGGTCGTGTCGACCTTGACCGACTCGCGGATCGCGTTCGTGTAGTCGTACACCGGCTCGGTCCGGTCACCGTCGACGCTGGACGGTGCGGCGACGACACGCTCGTCGGGTGCGACGGGGGCGGGGGTGGCGGCCGCCGGAGCGATCGCGACGGCGCTGCCGAGCAGGGCAGCCGACACGGTGGTGAGCAGGCGGACGTGGGCGCGGGCCATGGCCTTGAAGGCTAGCTCCTACCGTCGCTCGCGGCCAGGCTTCGAGCGGTTACGCGCAATCAGAAGTACCAGGGGAACGGGCTCCAGTCCGGTTCGCGCTTCTCCAGGAACGAGTCCCGGCCCTCGACTGCTTCGTCGGTCATGTACGCCAGCCGGGTCGCCTCGCCCGCGAACACCTGCTGTCCCATCATCCCGTCGTCGGTCAGGTTGAACGCGAACTTCAGCATCCGCTGCGCGGTCGGGCTCTTGCCGTTGATCTCCGCCGCCACCTGCAGCGCCGTCGCCTCCAGCTCGGCGTGGTCCTCGACGATGTTCACCGCACCCATCCGGTGCATGTCGTCCGCGCTGTAAACCCTGCCCAGGAAGAAGATCTCGCGGGCGAACTTCTGCCCGACCATCTTCGCCAGGTACGCCGAGCCGTAGCCGCCGTCGAACGAGCCGACGTCCGCGTCGGTCTGCTTGAACCGGGCGTGCTCGCGGCTGGCGATCGTCAGGTCGCAGACGACGTGCAGCGAGTGGCCGCCGCCGGCCGCCCAGCCGTTCACGACCGCGACGACGATCTTCGGCATGGTCCGGATCAGCCTCTGCACCTCGAGGATGTGCAGCCGCCCGCCCTGGGCCTTCGCCCGCGCCGCGTCGACAACGTTGGCGTCGTCGCCGTACTGATAACCGCTGCGGCCGCGGATCCGCTGGTCGCCGCCGGAGCAGAACGCCCAGCCGCCGTCCTTCGGACTCGGCCCGTTGCCGGTCAGCAGTACGGCGCCGACGTCCGGTGTCATCCGCGCGTGGTCGAGGGCGCGATAGAGCTCGTCGACCGTGTGCGGCCGGAACGCGTTGCGCACCTCGGGGCGGTCGAACGCGATCCGCACCGTCCCGCGCGCCGGCCCGTCCAGCACGCACCGGTGGTACGTGATGTCGTGGAAGTCGAACCCGTCGACGACCTTCCACGCGGCCGGGTCGAAGATCTCGCTCACACCAGTCACCCGCCGAGAATAGAACCCGCTCATCGGGCCCTTGTGACCGGCGTGTCGTCACTCATCGGTCCCTTGTGACCGCCAGGGTCCGTGCGGGAGCCCCGCGTTACGGCCGGCTGGCCGAGACCGCGGCCGCCACGTGCGGCCTTGACGTACGACGTGGTGGTCGTTGCGTGCGTACGCGTTCCTGATAGTCGGAAGGGCCCGATGAGTGACGACACGCCGGGTCGCAAGGGCCCGACGATTGAATGAAGGGTCAGCCGGCTACGCCGTACAGCCTGTCGCCGGCGTCGCCCAGGCCGGGGACGATGTAGCCCTTGTCGTTGAGGTGGGAGTCCATGCCGGCGATGACGAGGGTGACCGGGACGTGGAGGTCGGCGAGCTCGTTCTCGATGCGCTGGACGCCTTCGGGGGCGGCGAGCAGGCAGATCGCGGTGATGTGGTCGGCGCCGCGGTCGACGAGGAAGCGGATCGCGGCGGCCAGGGTGCCGCCGGTGGCGAGCATGGGGTCCAGGACGTAGCACTGCCGCGCGGACAGGTCGTCCGGGAGGCGTTCGGCGTAGGTGGACGCCGCGAGGGTCTCCTCGTTGCGGATCATGCCGAGGAAGCCGACCTCGGCCGTCGGCAGCAGCCGCGACATCCCTTCGAGCATGCCGAGGCCGGCACGCAGGATCGGTACCACCAGCGGTTTCGGCGAGGCCAGCTTCACGCCCTCGGCCGCGGCGACCGGTGTCTGCACCGAGACCGGCGCCGTCCGCACGTCGCGGGTGGCCTCGTAGGCCAGCAGGGTCACGAGCTCCTCGGTGAGCCGCCGGAACGTCGGCGAGTCGGTGTTCTCGTCCCGCAGGATGGTCAGCTTGTGGGCGACGAGCGGGTGGTCCGCGACGAGAATCTGCATGCGCTGAACGGTATTCGATGCGCTCCGTGATTGATAACGTCTGGCGAGTGCCCGAGTACAGGCGGCCTGACGACAAGCGCCAGGACGGCGAGCTCGACCAGGCGGAGCGGCTCCGCCGGCGAGCGGCCTTCCTGCGGGATCTCGACGAGGCTCGTGCGCTGCGTGAGCGGATCGCGCCACGCCGTGCCCGGGTGAGCCGGATCCGCGAGGCATTGCGGCGCGCGACGTACCGAACCTGAGGTTTAACCACGCGCTGTGTTGGACGCCGTCGTACCTTCTGCGACGATGATCGAGTGACCGTAAAGGTGCGGGAGCGGAAATGACGGACGGCACGACGACCGAGCCGGTGACCGACCTCGATTTCGCTGTGGCCGCTTACCGTGAGGAAGGCGCGTGGCAGGTGACCCCGCTGCCGCTGCGCGGTGACCCCGACTTGTCTTCCCTGGTGTCGTCGTTGCGGCGCTACCCGAGCGAGTCCGGCGTGATCGGGATGATCTCGGTCGACGAGGACTTCTTCCTGCTGACCCGGGTGATCGGCGGCCGCGCGCGGCTGCTGATCTCGGACGTGACCGCGGCGACCGAGTGGCCGCTGGCCCGCGAGGTGGTCGACGAGCTCGACATCCCGCTGGCCGATGACGACGACGAGCAGGTGCCGGCCGGCGACCTGAGCATCGTGGCCGACCTCGGCATGAGCGCGATGGACCTCGGCGCACTGTGCGACGACGTGGACCTGTACCCGGACGAGATGCTCGGCGAGATCGCCGACAAGCTCGGCTTCGGGCCGCAGTTCCGCGAGGCCATCGAGGCGCTCGGCTGATCCTTGGCCGACCCCGCGCACCGGGTGTGGGCGCAGCTGATGACGGCTGCGCTCGCCGAGGCCTCCCTGGCGGACGGCACCGCCGACGTGCCCATCGGCGCGGTCGTCGTCGACGAGGCCGGTGAGATCATCGGCCGCGGTCACAACGAGCGCGAGGCCACCGGCGACCCGACCGCGCACGCCGAGATCGTGGCGATCCGCCAGGCCGCCGCGGCCGTCGGCGAGTGGCGGCTCGAGGGCTGCACGCTGGTCGTCACGCTCGAACCCTGCACCATGTGCGCCGGCGCGATCGTGCTCGCGCGGGTGGACCGCGTCGTCTTCGGCGCGTACGACGAGAAGGCCGGCGCGGTCGGCTCGTTGTGGGACGTCGTACGGGACCGGCGGCTGAACCACCGGCCCGAGGTGGTGGGTGGCGTGATGGCCGACGAGACCGGTGCGGTGCTGCGCGATTTCTTCGGACGGCACCGTCCTTGATAGCCTCTGCGGCGGTGGCGTGTCCGAGCGGCCTAAGGAGCGCGCCTCGAAAGCGCGTGAGGGGCAACCCTCCGCGGGTTCAAATCCCGCCGCCACCGCCATGACGTTCGTGGGGCCCGACGTAGTTTGTCGGGCCCCACGAACGTCATATCGAAAGCTGTGGGATTTGGGAGGAGCGAGCGACGGCTCCCGCCGCCACCGCCAAGATGCGGACCCCGGTGCTGTGTGATGCGCCGGGGTTCGCGTCTTTCCATCGCACGCGCCCCGTCCTCTGACTTCAGCGGTACGACGATCTGCCGCGGCCGTCCGCGGAGTGGCTGCCGCGGCGAATGGTCGGAAGGGACCGATGGGTGGCGACACGCCGGGGCGGAAGGGCCCGATGAGTGGGATGTGGGCGGGAGAAACTACCCAGGCCTCTAGGATCTGAAACCCGAGCCGAAGGGTTGAGGACCTCGCTTGGATGTCGCTGAGCTCGACCGGATTCTGCTGGCCGGCGCCGCGGTGCTGCTGGTCGCGATCCTGGCTGTGCGGGTGTCGGCGAGGGCGGGCCTGCCGTCACTGCTGGTGTACCTCGGGATCGGGGTGCTGCTGGGGGACTCCGGCCCCGGCGGGATCGAGTTCTCCAACGCGCAGCTCGCGCACGCGCTCGGGTTCGCGGCACTCGTCGTCATCCTGACCGAGGGCGGCCTGACCACCCGGTGGAACGAGGTCCGGCCGGTGATGCCGCTCGGACTGGTCCTCGCGACGCTCGGCGTCGTGATCAGCGTCGGGGTGGTGGCGTGCGTGGCGCACGTCGTACTCGGACTGGGCTGGCAGCTCGCCGTCCTGCTCGGGGCGGTCACGTCGCCGACGGACTCGGCAGCGGTGTTCTCGGTCCTGCGGCGGGTGCCGGTTCTGCCGCGGCTGCGGGGGGCGCTGGAGGCGGAGTCCGGGCTGAACGACGCGCCGACGGTGCTGCTGGTGACGCTGGTCAGCACCGGCGGGCTGGAGCGGCACGGGCCGTGGTCCGTCGCAGGGCTGGTCGTCTACCAGCTGGTCGCGGGTGCGCTGATCGGGCTCGGGGTCGGCTGGGTGAGCGTGCGGCTGCTGCGCCGGGTAGCGCTGGGCTCGGCCGGCCTGTACCCGCTGGCGGTGCTGTCGCTGGCGGTGCTCTCGTACGCCGGGGCGTCGGCGCTGGCCCACGCGTCGGGCTTCGCGGCCGTGTACCTCACAAGCCTGGTGCTCGGCCGCGCCGAGCTGCCGCACCGGATGACGACCCGGTCCTTCGTGGACGGGTTCGCGTGGCTGGCGCAGATCGGGCTGTTCGTGATGCTCGGGCTGCTCGCCACACCGCGCCGGATCGACCTGCTCGACGTTGTCGACGCGCTCGTGATCGGCCTGGCGGTCACCGTCGTCGGCCGGTTCGCGAGCGTGGCGGCGTCGGCGGCGCCGTTCCGGATGCCGTGGCGGGAGCGGACGTTCCTGGCCTGGGCCGGGTTGCGCGGCGCGGTTCCGATCGTGCTGGCGACCATCCCGCTGGCCGAGGGCACGGCGCAGGCAGCGCGGATCTTCGACGTGGTGTTCGTGCTGGTGGTGCTGTTCACGCTGCTGCAGGGTCCGTCGCTGCCCTGGGCGGCGCGCCGGCTGGACGTGCTCGACACCGACGCGGCGCGCGAGGTGGACGTCGATGTGGCGCCGCTGGAGCGGCTCGGCGCGGACATGCTGCAGCTGCGGGTGCCGGTGAAGTCGCGGCTCGCGGGGGTCGAGATCGGTGAGCTGCGGCTGCCGGCGGGGGTGTCGGTGTCGCTGGTGATCCGCGAGCAGAAGCCGTTCGTCCCGGACGCGCGGACGGTGCTGCGGGTCGGCGACGACGTGCTCGTGGTGGCGCCGAGCGGGCTGCGCGAGCCGGCGCTGCGGCGGTTCCGCGCGGTCAGCCGGGCCGGCCGGCTGGCCGGTTGGTTCGGTGAGCGCGGTCGCGAGGAGACCCG
>DASXRB010000897.1:0-7645 GCA_036506875.1 Kribbellaceae bacterium
CCCGGGGTCCCGGCACCGTGGCGAACAGCACCCGGCCCGCCCGTGAGTCAGCGGGCCGGGCGGGCCGGGTGGATCAGGGGCCTAGCCGAACAGCGTGGTGGTCTGCGGGTCGGTGTTGGCGCCGCCGACGGCGATCCACGCCATCCCGACGCCGAGGGTGAACCCGGCCATCACCAGGGCACGGGCGCAGCGGCCGGCGGGCCGCGGCAGAGAGATGTCACCCAGCGGGTTGTCGTCGTCCGGACAGCTGTCGACCGCGGCGGCGTCCGGCTCGAGGACGTGGGACGGTTCGAGCGGGCGGATCGGGTCGGACGAGTTCATGGCGGTTCTCCGTTCTGGTGTCGGTGTCGCGGTTGCGGCGCGACCGGTGGGCGGACGGGTGGGGGGTCTAGTGGGGTCCCGGCTGAAGCAGCAGGACCGACGGCACCCGGTCGCCGAAGCCGAGCCGGAGCAGGCCGTAGCCGATCCCGGCCAGGCCGGTGAGCAGGCCGGGCGAGCGGACGCCGTCCGGTGTGCCGCAGCGCGGGCCGTGCTCGGCGAGGGTGCCGAGGACGAGACCGGTGAGCCGGGCGCGCAGCCGCTGGGCGGCCGGTTCACCGCGGTCGGCGAGCTGGATGACCGGCTCGACCGCGCCGAGCCGGCCGTGGCACAGGCTGAGGTCGGTGACCCGGGTGCCGTGCCCGGCGTGCGGGCCGTACGCCTCGGCCGGGTCCTCGGCCCGGCCGGCGCCGGCGGCCAGCGCCCGGCCGGCCGCGCCGCAGCACCAGCCGGAGTCGTCCAGGTCGTGCTCGCCGAGGCTGTGCTCGCGGGGACCGCCGAAGGCGGGGTCGTGGGCCAGGTCGCCGCAGTGCAGGGCGGCCATGCCGGCGCGGTGGTGCCGGGCGCTGCCGCGCGCGGCGGCGTACGACAGCAGCGCCCAGCCGGTGCCGTGGCAGCCGCGCGCGAACCCGCCGGCCGGGGCGGGGCAGCCGCTCTCGACCAGCTGCGCGAGCCGGTCCGCGAACCCGTCGGCCAGCAGGCGGGCGTCCGCGCGTCCGGTCTCGGCCTCGACGGCGAGCATCGCGGCCAGGCCGCCGGCGTCACCGTCGACGAAGCCGGGCGGGCCCGCGGGGGTGGCGTGCGCGGCGGCGGCGATCGCGGCCAGCCCGGCGTCCAGCCAGTCGAGCGCCGCGGCGTCGAGCAGCGCGCCGAGCCGGGCGGTGGCGTAGCAGAGCCCACCGAGCCCGTGGAAGCCGGTGCCGGCGGCTGCCGCGAGCTCGGGGGCGGCTGCGAACGCTGCCAGCAGGGCCGGCAGCGGGCGGACCGCGTCAGCGGCCAGCTCTGAGTACCGTCCGGCGCCGGTCAGCGCGGACAGCTGGGCCAGGAACAGTGCCACCCCGGTGTAGCCGTTGGACAGCCCGGCACCCAGCGGCTGCACGGCCCAGTGCAGATCGCCGACGAGCTCCAGCCCCATCCAGTTCGCCCGGTCGGCGCGGGTCAGCGAGTGCGCGACGATCTCGTCCGCGATCCCGCTCGCCGCGGCCAGCACCCGGCCCGGATCGGGCGGTACGACGATCGCCCCGGTGCCGCCGGCCGCGGCCGGCCGCGGCGCGGGCCGTACGGGTGCGGTGCGGGCGGGCCGGCGCATCGCCAGCGAGGCCGCGATCACCCACTCCTGGCGGTGCCGGTCGATCTCGCCGAGCGCGGCGACCTTGGCCCGGACGGTGTCGAGGCCGGACCGGGTCAGCAGCCCGGGCAGCCGGGTGCCGTCGACGGTCCACAGGTCGGCGGAGTCCGGGCGGGTGGTGAACATCGGCACGTCGCCGGCCCGCAGGTCGGTGAGCTCGTGCGGCAGCAGCCGGGCCCGGGTGTCGTCGGCCGGCCCGGCGCCCAGGGTGCTGAACAGCTCGTCGCGGCGGACCGGGTCGGCCAGCGCGTCCGGGTGGGTCGCCTCGTCGAGCAGCGTCGCGTACCAGGCGGTGGCCCGGGCCACCACGCGGACCTGCGCGCCGGCGCAGCGGGCCAGCGGGCCGTCCGGGGCGAGCAGCTCGTCGCGGTGCGCGGCGATCGCGTCGTACGCGGCCCGGAACCCGGCCAGCAGGCTGCCGCGGTGCTCGCCGGGCTCGGCGACGACGCCGTCCAGCATCGGCCGGTTCTGCGCGGCCCGGGCGCGGGCGGGCCGTCGTACCAGCCGCATCGTGTCCAGGCCCGCGTCCTGCCAGTCGACGACGGTCGACGGCAGCTCGATGTCGTGGTCGCCGCCGAGGCCGGAGATGTCGGCGGCGGCGTCCTCGCCGAGCAGCAGCAGCGGCAGCAGCGCGGTGCGGTAGACCGACGCGCCGAGCGCGTCGGCGGCCGGGTCCGGCCCCGTCAGCGCCGGTACGTCGATCACCGGGTGGAACAGGGTCTCGACGTCGACCAGCACCGGCTGGTCCCCGGCCGCGACCAGGTTCTGGTAGTGGATGTCGGTCCCGTCCAGCACGTAGAGCAGCGCCAGCAGCGCGCCCTGCCGCAGGTAGAACCGCCGCACCCCCGCCCGGTCCCGGCACGGCGCGTGCTCGGCGAACTCCAGCCAGCCGTACCCGTCGCGGCGCAGCAGCCCGATCGTGGCCAGGTCCAGCCCGGTCCGGTCGTTCAGCCACTCGACGATCTCGTGGAAGTGCGCGTGCAGCTCGACCGGCCGCGGCCGGTACACCACCCGGCGGCCGCTCTCGAACGTCAGGATCGTGACGGCCCGGCCGCCGTGCCGGTCGCCGGCGGCGTCCGCGCTCACCAGCGGGCCGGGGTCGCGGCCGCCGAACAGCGTCGCGACCAGCAGGTCCCGGTCCGCGGCCAGCCGGTCCAGCAGCTCACGCTGCGCGGCGGCGGCGCGCTCGCAGGTCAGCCGCAGCAGCGCGTCCAGCACCGGGTAGCGGGGGAGTAGCCCCGCCAGCCCGCTCCCTCCCGCGAGCAGGCGGGTGTACGAGGTGAACCGCTCGGCCGGGGTGGCCCCGGTCAGCTGTCCGGCCCGCGAGGCCCGGCGAAGCTCCAGCACCAGCGTGCGCAGCGACAGCCGCAACAGCTCGCCGGTCAGCCGGCCGGCGAACTCCGCCGCGACGCAGCCGTCCACGCCGTCGTACGACGGGATGCCGGCCGTCGCCTGCTCGGCCATCGGCCGCAGGCACGCCGCGAGGGCCTGGCCCCAGCCGCTGTCGGCCGGGTGTTCGCGGCCCGTGTACGACGGGGCCGGTTGCACTCGCACCGCCTGACTGGTCTGGTTCACGCGACCGACGCTCTCAGCTCCGCCGCGGTCGCACATGGGGGCGCGGCCCCCATATTCGCCACAGAGGCGTACGACGACCGGTGCCGAATCATTCGGCGGCCCAGACGCGCAGGCGCCCGCAACCCGCCATCACGGCGCCGCCGAGTCGTGGATCTTTGCTCTGGAAAGCGCTCTCCTGACGCGAGGATCCACGAGTGGATGATCGCCCGCCGGGGCTGAGCGGCTCATCGCGACTACGGTGGGTTGTGGGACGGCGCTGACGGCGGAAGGAGCGAGCGATGGCGGACGAGCGGAAGGTGGTCGAGACCTGCCCGGACGGGTTGTTCATCGGCGGTGAGTGGCGGCCCGCCGAGGGCGGCCGGACGTTCGCGGTCGAGGACCCGTCGACCGGTACGACGCTGTGCGAGGTGGCCGACGCCTCGCCGGCCGACGGCACGGCCGCGCTGGATGCCGCGGTCGCGGCGCAGGCGGAGTGGGCCGCGCACCCGCCGCGGGAGCGTGGCGAGATCCTGCGCCGGACCTACGAGCTGATGACCGCGCGGGCCGACGAGCTGGCGCTGCTGATGACGCTGGAGATGGGCAAGCCGGTCTCCGAGTCGCGCGCCGAGATCGCCTACGCGGCGGAGTTCTTCCGCTGGTTCGCCGAGGAGGCGGTGCGGATCGGCGGCGACTACACGGCCGCGCCGAACGGCAAGGGCCGGGTGCTGATCATGCGCCAGCCGGTCGGGCCGTGCCTGCTGATCACGCCGTGGAACTTCCCCGCCGCCATGGGCGCTCGCAAGATCGGCCCCGCGGTCGCGGCAGGCTGCACGATGGTGATGAAACCGGCCTCCCAGACCCCGCTGTCGATGCTCAAGCTGGCCGAGCTCCTCACCGACGCCGGGCTGCCACCGGGCGTGCTCAACCTCATCACGACGAGCCGTTCCGGCGCGGTGATGGAGCCGCTGATCAAGGACCCGCGGGCGCGCAAGCTGTCGTTCACCGGCTCGACCGAGGTCGGCCGGGTGCTGCTCGCGCAGGCCTCCGAGCAGGTGCTGCGGACCAGCATGGAGCTCGGCGGGAACGCGCCGCTGATCGTGTTCGGCGATGCCGACCTGGACGCGGCGGTCGACGGCGCCATGATCGCGAAGATGCGCAACATCGGCGAGGCCTGCACGGCGGCGAACCGGATGTACGTGCACTCCTCGGTGATGGCCGAGTTCTCCCGCCGGCTCACGTCGCGAATGGCCGCCTTGAAGGTTGGTCGCGGCACCGAGGACGGCGTCGAGGTCGGCCCGCTGATCGACGCCAAGCAGCGCGACAAGGTGGCCGGCCTGGTGGACGACGCGGTACGACGCGGGGCCCGCCTGCTCACCGGCGGCACGGTTGCCGAGGGCAACGGGTACTTCTACCCGCCGACGGTGCTGGCCGACGTACCCCGCGACGCCCGGGTGCAGTCGGAGGAGATCTTCGGGCCGGTCGCCCCGCTGACCGCGTTCGACACCGACGACGAGGCGGTCGCGCTGGCCAACGACACCGAGTTCGGCCTGGTCTCCTACGTCTTCACCGCCGACCTGAACCGCGCGCTGCGGGTCTGCGAGCGGCTGGAGACCGGCATGATCGGGCTCAACCAGGGCATGGTCTCCAACCCGGCCGCGCCGTTCGGCGGTGTGAAGCAGTCCGGCCTGGGCCGCGAGGGCGGCCGGGTCGGCATCGACGAGTACCTGGAGACCAAGTACGTCGCGGTCTCGCTCTAGATGGAGATCCTGACCGACGCCGGCACCCGGGCGCTCTACGCGGCGGACGCGTCGAACTACCGGGTGGTGCCGGAGGCGGTCGCGGTGCCGCGGACGGTCGACGAGCTCGTGGAGGCGGTCGCGGCGTGCCGGGAGCGCGGGCTGCCGCTGGTGCCGCGCGGGGCGGGGACGTCGGTGGCGGGCAACGCGATCGGCGGGTTCGTCGTCGACACCTCGCGCTGGCTGACCCGGTGCGAGGTCGATCCGGAGTCGCGGACCGCGTACGTCGAGCCGGGCGTGGTGCTCGACGACCTGCGCCGGGCGGCTGCCGGGCACGGACTGACGTTCGGCCCGGACCCGTCGACGGCCAGCCGCTGCACGCTCGGCGGCATGATCGGCAACAACGCCTGCGGGACCCGGTCGGTGGCCTACGGGACGACGGCCGACAACGTCGAGTCCCTCGACGTCCTGCTGTACGACGGGACCCGGTTCACCGCCGACCTCCTCACGTCTGGCAACCAGCCGGACCGGATCACCGAGGCGGTACGACGCCTGGTCGCCGAGCACGAGCTGTTGATCCGCCGCCGGTTCTCCGGCTTCTCCCGGCAGGTGTCGGGCTACGCGCTGGACGCGCTGCTGCCGGACGGCGGCGGGCCGTTCGACCGGCCCGGCGCGGATCTGGCCAGGGCGCTGGTCGGGTCCGAGGGGACCTGCGCGACGGTGCTCGGCGCGACCGTCCGGCTGGTGGAGCTGCCGGCGGCGAAAGCCCTGCTGGTGCTGGGCTTCCCGGACGCCGTGACCGCGGCCGACGTCGTACCGGCGATCCTGCCGCACCGGCCGCTCACCGTGGAGGGCATCAACGCCGCGCTGGTCGAGCGGTTGCCACCGGAGGTCCGGTCCGCGGCCGCGCAGGTGCTGCCGGAGGGCACGGCGTGGCTGCTCGTCGAGATCACCGGTGAGACGGTCGTTGCCGCAGGCAACGCGGCGGAGCGGCTCGGGCGGGAGCTCGGGACGTCGTACGCCGTCCTGACCGACGCGGGAGCCCAGCAGGTGCTCTGGCGGGTGCGGCGGGACGGCGTCGGCCTGGCGACCCGGCGGTCGGACGGGTCCGAGGCATGGCCCGGGTGGGAGGACGCGGCTGTGCCGCCGGAGCGGCTCGGGCGGTACCTGCGCGAGTTCGACGACCTGCTCGCCGAGTACGGCTACTCCGCCGGCGTCTACGGCCATTTCGGCGAGGGCTGCCTGCACGCGCGGATCGACTTCGACCTGATGAGTCCGGCCGGGGTGAAGCGGTTCCGCGGGTTCGTCGAGCAGGCCGCGGACCTGGTGATCGCGCACGGCGGCTCGGTGTCCGGCGAGCACGGTGACGGCCGGGCCCGCAGCGAGCTGCTGCGGAGGATGTACGGCGACGACCTGGTCGCGGTGTTCGAGCGGTTCAAGGCGATCTTCGACCCCGGTGACCGGATGAACCCGGGCGTGCTGGTCCGGCCCGCTCGGCTGGACGCCGACCTTCGGGTCGGTCCCGGACGTGAGCTGCCGGTGGTGTTCGGCTACCCGCACGACGGCGGCTCGTTCGCGGCCGCGACCCGGCGCTGCGTCGGGGTCGGCAAGTGCCGGCAGCACAACGCGGGCGACGGCGTGATGTGCCCGAGCTGGCAGGTCACGCACGACGAACGGCACTCGACCCGCGGCCGCGCGCACCTGCTGGCCGAGCTGGTCCGCGGCGACCTGGTGACCGACGGGTGGCGGTCGACGGAGGTGCGCGACGCGCTCGACCTGTGCCTGGCCTGCAAGGGCTGCCTGACCGACTGCCCGGTGAACGTCGACATGGCGACGTACAAGGCCGAGTTCCTGCACCACCACTACAAGCGGCGCCTGCGTCCCGTCTCGCACTACTCGATGGGCTGGCTGCCGCTGTGGGCCGGGCTCGCCACCGCGACCCCGCTCACCGCACGGCTGGTCAATGCCGCCGGACGGACGGCGGCCGCGAAGCGGCTCGCGGGCGTCGCGCGGCAGCGCACCATGCCGCCGTTCGCGACCCGGACCGCCGTCCGGCAGCTGCGCCGACGCCCGCCTGGCGACCCGGACCGGCCGGCCGTGCTGCTGTGGCCGGACACCCTGGTCAACCACGTCCAGCCCGAGATCGCGCTCGCCGCCGCCCGAGTGCTGGAACACGCCGGCCTGAGGGTGGTCGTGCCGCGCGAGCCGGTGTGCTGCGGCCTGCCGTGGATCTCCACCGGCCAGCTCGGCGTCGCCCAGCGGGTGCTGCGCCGCAGTCTGCGGGTCCTCCAGCGGTACGGCGACCTACCGGTGCTGGGCCTGGAGCCGAGCTGCACCGCGGTGCTGCGTTCGGACGGTCCCGATCTGCTCGGCGGTCAGAAGGGCCCGATGAGTAGCGACACGCCGGGTCACAAGGGCCCGATGACGGGGTTGTACGGCGAGCTGAGCCGCGGCGTCGCGGAGCGGACCCGGACGCTCGCCGAGCTGCTGGCCGAGTACGGCTGGCAGCCGCCGGGGCTGGGCGTCGACGCGCTGGTCCAGGTGCACTGCCACCAGCACGCGGTGCTCGGGTTCGACCCGGACGCGGCGCTGCTGGAGGCCGCCGGGGTGCGGGTGGAACGCGTGGGCGGGTGTTGCGGGCTGGCGGGGAACTTCGGCTTCGAGCGCCGGCACTACGACGTGTCGATGG
>DASXRB010000898.1:0-6512 GCA_036506875.1 Kribbellaceae bacterium
TACGGCGAGACCACACTGCACTGGACGGTGTGGCAGTCGTTGCCTGGCAACGCGTACCTGATCGCCGGCGCGGTCTGGTTCGTCGTCCTGGCGCGGCACGCGTGGCGGCCGATGACGCCGCCGGCCGCGATGACGCCGCGCCTGCAGGCCGCCGGCGCCTGATCGCCCGCGGCTCTACACCGAGAACAGCAGGGTCAGTCCGCCGACGGTGTAGCCGACCATGACGACCAGCAGCGGAAGCTGGCCGGCCAGCGCGGAGCGGCGCGGGAACAGCGCCACCGCGCGGTCGTGCGCGGACACCACGCCGAGCACGTGCCCGGTGACCACGGCGGCGACCTGTGCGGTGGCGATCGCGGTGCTGTGGTTGGCGATGCCGGTGTTCACCGCGAGCAGGCCGGTGCCGAACAGGTTCCAGCCACGGCTCAGCGGGTCGCTGACCAGGATCGCGGTGCGCTGGCCCTCCAGCACGAACAGCGTCAGGTAGTGCGCCACGACGTACCCGAGCGCGATCGGCACCACCGAGTGCGCGAACAGCCCGGGCAGCCGGGTCCGCGAAGTGTGCGCGAGCCGCCCGGCGAGCAGCGTGGCGCCGGAGTAGGTCAGGAGAACGAACATGACGAAACCGGCCAGCGCGGCCGTGCCGAGCACGGTGCGGGAGTAGCCGGACTCGTCGACCCAGGTGATCCAGGCGGTCGAGCTGCTGAACCCGTCGTACGCCGTCGAGCCGAGCAGCGCCGCGACCAGCCCGACCAGTCCGGGCCTCGGCCTCGTACCGTCCAGGTTCTCCAGCGGGCGTCGTACCACGATCGCGCCGTCGGTGCGGCGGCCGAACGGGGACAGCCGGGACATCATCGTGGCGTACGCCTCGAACGGGTCGGCGGCGGCGAACCAGCGGTCGCCGAACAGCACCGAGCCGAACAGCATGATCACGGCGTACAGCGCGAGCCAGCCCATCAGCACGGGCAGCGTGGCGCGGTCGGGTTCGACCAGTTCGAGCCAGGTGAAGGCGAAGATGCCGGCCGCGGCCGGCCAGACGCCGGTCCGGGCCGGGAGGGTGAGCAGGCCGTTGCCCGGATCGGTGCGCAGCAGCCGGCAGACCAGCAGGTGGATCGTGCGCAGCGGGTTCAGGGTGCGCCAGACCGGGCCGAACAGCAGCGAGAGCGGCACCAGGCCGATCCAGACCCAGACGTACATCATGCCGAACACCGGGTTGGTCAGCCGGTCCACGCCGAACAGAAGGGCGGTCGCGGTGAGCGCGAACATGGCCAGGCCGAACGCGCGGACCAGCCAGCGGAACCAGCCGGCGTCGATGGTGCGGGTGACCGCGGCCGGGAGCGCCAGGCCGGAACGATCGCCGCGGTAGCGCGGCTCGCGCCAGGCGAGGCCGAGGACCACGAACGACACGGCGATCGCGATCCCGGCCCCGGCGACGGCGAGGTTGAACGGGACCGGCAGGTCCTGGCGACCGCCGATCCCGTGCAGTGGAAGGGCGAGGGTGACCACGGTCAGGAGACAACCAGCTTCGCCAGCAGCTTGTCGGTCTTGTGCGACTCGATCTCGAAGCTGCCCTTGGTGTCGGCCGTGAACGTGACGCTGGCCGGCTTGCCCGGGGTCAGCTCCAGCTCCTTGTCGTAGCCGTGGATGTGGACCTCCTCCGTGGCGTCGCTGGTCGCGGTGATCATGATCGTCTGGCCGGCCCTGGCGTTGATCGTCTGGATGCCGCCGGTGACCTTGCCGCCGGCAATGGTGATCGTCGCGGTGACATCCGCGGCGGGGGTGCTCGAGGCGGACGTGGTCGGGGCGCTGATCGTCACGGTGCTCGGCGTCGCGTCGGCGCTGGGCGACGGTGACGACGACGTCCCGCCGGAGTCGCCGCCGCATCCGGCCAGCGCGAGCAGGGCCAGGGCGGGCAGCACAGCCGTCGTCGCCGCGCGGGCGAGGCGTACGGGCACAGAACGCATGGGTCGAAGCCTTTCACAGTGTCTGACGGACTCGTTCCGGGGTGACGACGCTCGTCGGTGGGCAGGCCGCGTGGCGGGGTCGAACGTCGTACAAGGGCCCCTGCGTCCTACCGCGGGGCCCTCCTTCTTTACGAACATGTCAGCATGAGTGTTCCCGGCTAATGTCGCCGGTGTCTGGAAGAGTCGTCCTGACACGGCGGTATCTGAACAGGAAGGTGGCGCATGCCCGACCGGTTGACGTCGCTCGATCTGACCTTCCTGGCCGCGGAGAGCGCGGAGACGCCGATGCACGTCGGCACGGTCGACGTGTTCGAGGCGCCGGACGACGAAGGTGCTGCCGGGGACCGCGGGTTCGACTACGAGAACCTGGTCGCGCTGATCCGGGACCGGATCGCGTTCGTGCCGCGCTACCGGCAGCGCGTGCAGCAGGTGCCCGGGCGGTTCGCGGGGCCGGTGTGGGTGGACGACGAGGACTTCGACATCACCTTCCATGTACGACGCTCCGCGCTGCCCCGGCCGGGTACGCACGAGCAGCTGCTGGAGCTGGTGTCGCGGATCATGTCGCGGCGGCTGGACCGGGAGCGGCCGCTCTGGGAGATGTACCTGGTCGAGGGGCTCGAGGGCGGCCGGTTCGCGGTGGTCTCGAAGTCGCACCAGGCATTGGTCGACGGTGCCGGCACGGTGGACATCGGCCAGGTGGTGCTGGACTCGACCGCGCACCCGCGGGAGACCCCGCCGGACTCGTGGCAGCCGCAGAAGCCGCCGTCGGCGATCGAGCTGCTGGCGGGCGTGGTGGCCGACGCGGTGCGCTCGCCGAGCGCGGTGCTGGAGATGGCGCGTGCGGAGATGGCCAGCCTGACCGGCTCGACCTCGGTTCGCGAGGTGCTGGACGGCGCGGTCGGCGCGCTGGTGGGACCGGGGGCGGCGCGCCGCCGGGCGCTGGACAGCCCGCTGCACGCGAAGACGTCCGGCCAGCGCCGGTACCTGACGGTGGACACGCCGCTGGAGGACTACCGCACGGTGCGGGCGATGCACGGCGGGTCGGTCAACGACGTCGTACTGGCCGTCGTCGCGGGTGCGCTGCGGGCCTGGATGATGACGCGGGGTGAGAGCGTGACGGCGACCCGCAGTGTGCGGGCGGTGGTGCCGATGAGCATCCGGGACTTCGACGGCGAGCAGTCCTCGCTCGGCACCCGGGTGGTCGCGTCGGTGGTGAACCTGCCGGTCGGGGAGCAGTCGCCGGTGATGCGGCTGCACCAGATCTCGTACCAGACCAAGGTGCACAAGGACACCGGCCGGGCGGTCGGGGCCCGGACGCTGGCCGACATCGCCGGGTTCGCGCCGACGACGCTGCATGCGCTGGCCGCGCGGGTGGCGTCGTCGACGGTGCGGATCGCCGACGAGTTGGTCATCACGAACGTGCCCGGGCCGCAGGCACCGCTGTACGCAGCGGGGGCGCGGATGGTGGCGTCGTACCCGGTGGTGCCGTTGACGACGGGGCAGAGCCTGACCGTGGGGGCGACGTCGTACGACGGTCAGGTGTCGTTCGGGTTGAACGCGGACCGGACGGCGATGCCGGACCTGGCCGTGTTCGCGCAGTGCGTCACGGACGCGCTGGACGAGCTGGTGGAGACCACCAAGGGCAGCCGGAGCCGCGCGGCGCGCGGGAAGCGGGCGCCGAGGAAGGCGGGGACATGAGGGTGTACGTGCCGTTGACTCTCGCCGGGCTGGCCGCTGCTTTCCGGGCGCGCGAGGTCGGGCCGGGTGCCGCTTTCGCGGTGACACCGGGGCTGCGGGAGTGGTACGCCGAGGGGGATGACGAGGAGCTCGAGTACCAGGCACTCATGCAGGCTGCGCGCGCGTCGCTTCGTCTTCTCGCCGCAGCCGACGACACGGCGTTGGCTGAGCACGGCGGATCACTGCTGCCGCGGCGGGTGGTCGTGGCGTGCGAGGTGGACGTGGCCCCGCCGGCTGGCGGGGGCGAGCCGGGAGACGCTGGGCTGAGGCTGGATGCCGTCGTACCGTGGTCGTCGGTGGCTGCGGTGCACGTGGACGCGGCGGAGGCGGCGACGGTGGTCGAGGCGGCGGTGGCGGCGTGGGACGCCGCCGAGGTCGGCGACGACGACGCGCTGTTCGCGGTGGACGCGTGCGAGGGCGAGGAACTGCTGTGGTACGCGACACAGGAGGTGCCCGACCTGCTGTCCGAGATGGGCTTGCTGTCCGAGGTGGGCGAGCAGAGGAGCTGAGTGGCGATGCAGGCGATCTGGAAGGGCGCGATCTCGTTCGGGTTGGTCACGATCCCGATCAAGGTGTTCTCCGCGACCGAGGAGAAGGACATCTCGTTCCGCCAGGTGCACGTCGCCGACGGGGGCCGGATCCGGTACAAGCGGGTCTGCTCGGAGTGCGGCAAGGAGATCCCGTACGCCGACATCGGCAAGGGGTACGAGCTGGCCGACGGCCGGATGGTGGTGCTGGAGGCGGAGGACTTCGCCGACCTGCCGCTGTCGACCAAGAAGGTCATCGACGTGCTGGAGTTCGTGCCGGCCGACCAGGTCGATCCGCTGTACCTCGGGAAGTCGTACTACCTCGCCGCCGACGGGCAGGGGGCGAAGCCCTATGTGCTGCTGCGGGACGCGTTGACCGGGTCGGAGCTGTACGCGCTGGTGAAGGTGGCGCTGCGCTCGCGGGAGTCGCTGGGCCTGTTGCGGTCGGTGGACGACGTCCTGGTGCTGCAGGTGATGCTGTGGCCGGACGAGGTACGGGACGCCACCTTCGCCGCGCCGGACGAGGACGTGGACGTCAGGCCGCAGGAGCGGGCGATGGCCGAGTCGTACATCGACACGCTGCGCGGGGATTTCGACCCGACGCAGTACACGGACGCGTATCGCGAGGCGCTCGAGGCGGTCGTCGAGGCGAAGGCCGGCGGGATCCCGCTGCCGGAGGCCGAGGAGGAGACCGAGGCCGAGGGTGCGCAGGTGGTCGACCTGGTCGCCGCGCTGCGCGCGTCGGTGGAGGCCGCCAAGCAGCGCCGGGCCGGGGGCGGGACCGCGTCCGAGGCCGCCGAGGCCGGGGCCGGGAAGGCGGCCGCGAAGAAGGCGGCGCCGGCCAAGAAGGCCGCGGCGAAGCAGCCTGCGGCGAAGGCTGCCGCGGCCAAAGCCACCCCTGTCAAGGCCACCGCGAAGAAGGCGGCCGCCAAGAAGTCAGCGAAGACCGCCGCCAAGACCACGGCGAAGAAGGCCTCGACCCGCAAGAGCGCCTGAGAACCGACACTGCGGCGGACGCCGGCTGGCGTCCTGAGCGACGGTCCTAACGTGGAGCAAACAGTTCCGCCACGCGGAGGCTGGCCTCGAGCTGGCGTGGGAGCCGGGCGAGGAGGCCGGGGACGAGCTGGTTGCCGAGGGCGACGTCTCGTGGTGTCGCGCCGTGCAGGCCGAGCGCACGTTCCACGTTGAAGGCGATCCAGTCCAGGTTCACCATCAGGCTCGGCCCGAGATCCTCGGGTCGTGCCGTTCGCGCGTCCCCACCCGCATCGCGGTAGGCGGCCACGACGGCGCGACCGACGTCGAACCGCTTCCAGCTGCCGAGCGTCAGCGCGACCGACGCCAGGTCGCGAACCGGAACCACCGGTGCGGCGACGTCCCAGTCGCACAGCACAGGACCGTCGGCGGTCAGGATCAGGTTCTTCTGCCGCAGATCGCCATGGCTCATGACCTCCGGTTCAGCTGTGTTCTGTGCGTCGCGCGCCAGGCGCGCCATCGCGGCGATGGTATCCGTCACAATCGCGATCCGCGTCCTCCAGGCAACATTGTGGCGCGCAACGAGCGCCGTCAGCTCCGGCCAATGGTCGGCGGTGACCGTGTCGAACTGCGGGAACAGGCTCTTGTCGCCAGGCTCATGGCCAAGGCCGTGCAACGTGGCGAGGGTCCGCCCGGCCCATCGCGCGATCCGCATCGTCACCGGCCCGTTCCCAGGCGCGGCCCCGTTCACCCACCGATGCACCCGAACCGTGACCAGCCCCGTCCCATCCAGCCCACGGTCACCCTGTCCCGAGCGCGAGCCCATTTCGCCTGGGCGTGTTGCGTTCGTCGGCGCAACGTTTGCGGCCCTCGATCCTCTTGCCGGCACGTGACCGAGCCAGCTGCCATTCTTCGGGTTCGGGATCGGCTCGGGCATGTCGGTGCCGGCGTCGTACGCCGCGAGCTCGAACCGCCAGGACTCGTCGAGCCACTCCGCCCACCGCGGATCCTGCCAGGGGTTCAACAACTGCTTGACCGCGAACTCCCCACGGTCGGTCACGAGCCGGTAGACCCGGTTCGACCACGCACCCTTCAGCGGATGCATCGACAGGACACGATCCCCGAGCCCGAACGTTCGCATCACCGCCGCGGCATCGGGCTCGGCCGCCGCCACGCCGGTCACACGCGCGTTGTCGCGACCCATGTCGTCTCCTCAAGCCGCCCGACGCCGACGTCGCGCCCCGTGTCGTCCACGCCTCATGTCGCCCAGGTGCTTCATGCGTCCTCGGGCAGCTCGTCTCCGCGCCGGTCGCCT
>DASXRB010000899.1:0-1814 GCA_036506875.1 Kribbellaceae bacterium
CCGTCGCTGTCGAAGTCGCCGGCGGCCAACGCGTCACCGAACGAGTCGCTCTCCTCGGCGATGCTGCCCACCCCGGGGCTGTTCTGAGTGAAGGTCTGGCTGCCGGATCCGGTCAGCCCGGTGGGAGTGCCGTACAACACGTTGACCGCGCCGGCCGCGGGGATGCCGCCGAGAGACTCGAGCGGCGCGCCGACGGCCAAGTCGGCAAAGCCGTCGCTGTCGAAGTCGCCGGCGGCCAACGCGTCACCGAACGAGTCGCTCTCCTCGGCGATGCTGCCCACCCCGGGGCTGTTCTGGGTGAAGGTCTGGCTGCCGGATCCGGTCAGCCCCGCCGCGGTGCCGTACAGCACGTTAACCGCGCCAGCACCGATGATGCCGCCGACGGACTCGCCGGAAGCGCCGACGGCCAGGTCGGCAAGGCCGTCGTTGTTGAAGTCGCCGGCGGTCAATGCGAAGCCGAAGAAGTCGCCGGCCTCGGCGGCGCTGCCCACCCCGGGGCTATTCTGGGTGAAGAGCTGGCTGCCGGATCCGGTCGGCCCCGCCGCGGTGCCGTACAGCACGTTGACCGCGCCCGCGTTGCTGATGCCGCCGACGTCCTCGAGCGGTGCCCCGATGGCCAGGTCTGCGAAGCCGTCGTTGTTAAAGTCGGCCTGCAGGCTGCCTGCGGCGGCCTCGGCCGCGGTCGCCGAGTCGGCCGGACCACTCGCACCCGGTGACATGCCCGCCGCCAGGACAATGACGAAGGTAGCTGCTAACCGCCGCATTTGCAGGACCTCCCTGTCGAGTAGGAAGCGGACACGTCCCGCTCGACTGATAACGAAGCCTCGGACGGCTCTCGTGGAAGAACACCACCCCGAGAAAGGCAGCGGGACCAGCACCCGGCTTCGCCAGCCGAGTGGAGGCTCAGGGCTACAGGGAGTAATTAGTATGGCACCGCGAGTGCGCCTTGGACACTCCACGTCGCTGGTCCCGGCGCTTACATCTGCAACGAGTGCGTCGCGTTGTGCGACGACATCCTTTCCGCTGAGGGGCGGCCGCGTGGGCCGTGGTGGAGGCGTTAGCGGCCGCACACCAGGCCCTTATGCCCTATCGGCGCCTGCGTCATCGATGCCGAGCCGACACCGCGCGGGCCTGCCGGATGCGCTCGTCGAGCCCGTCCCAGCACGCCAGGCACCACCGCACGCCATCCAGATCTGCACGCCGCTTGGCCTCGGGCTGCTGGTTGTCCAGCACTCCCAGCAGCCAGTCGAGTAGGTCGTCGAGGTTGCGGCGCAGCAGGAAGAAGGCGATCCGGTCTGGGTCGAGGTCGCGGCCGCCACCGCTGCGCTGGTAGCCGTCGAGGAACGGCGTGAACTGATCGCCGGTGAACAGGCTGACGTCGAGCTCCGGCGGCGCGAGCGTGGCCGCGTCCCAGTCGACCAGCCACAGCCGATCGCTGCGATCGTGCAGGATGTTGTCGCCGATCAGATCACCGTGGCACAGCACCCGGTCGCACGGCCGGGATCGGACGCGGTCGCCGAGCGCCCGCAGGCGCTCCAGCCTGGCCAGCAGGGCCGCCCGCCGCGGCCAGACCAGCTCCCGGGCCTTCCAAACCAGCCCATCGGTCGCACCGCTGCCGAGGCGGGCCAGACAGCGGCTTAGCCCATCCGGGTAGACCGCGAGCGGTTCCGCGAATGGGATGGGTACGGTCAGCGCCGCCGTGGATCGGTGGACGCGAGCGACCAGTCGGGCAACCTGCCGCATCACCTGCGGGCTTCGCAGATCCGCCTCGGCCAGCGGCGCGCCGTCGACAAACTCGAACACCGCCATCCGCA
>DASXRB010000900.1:0-1587 GCA_036506875.1 Kribbellaceae bacterium
GACGGGCACTTCCCGGCCAGCTCGATCGCCTGGTCCAGGTCGCGGCACTCCAGCGTGTAGTACCCGCCGAGGGCCTCCTTGGTCTCGAGGAACGGCCCGTCGGTGACCAGCGGCTCGCCGCCGTCGAAGCTGTTCCGCACCGTGGTGGCGGTCGTCGTGCGCAGCAGCGCGTCGCCGCCGGTGATCCGCGCACCGGCCGCCTCGACCGCGGCGGCGAAGTCGCCGTGCATCCTCATCGCCTGCTGCCAGGACTCCTCGGTGATGTTGTCGTACCAGCTCTCGTCGTCGAAGAGCATGAACATGTACTGCGTCATCGCTGAGCTCCCTTGCTCGCGGTTCTTGGACACCATCCTGACGAACGGCACCGACCGAAATCGACCGCCGCACCCGGAGAGTTCGGGAGGGCTCTTTCGCGTGGCGTGCGGCGAGTTACCGTGGAGGGGACGAGGCGAGGTGTAGGGACGGTGCCGGCCTGGCTGGTGTGGTTGGTGATCGCGTTGGTGCTCGGCGCGGCCGAGACGCTCACCGCGACGCTGGACCTCGTCCTGGTGGCGGTCGCCGCCGGGATCGCCGCCGCCGTGGCCGGCCTGGGGTTCGGCGTGGGCTACCAGTTCGGCGCGTTCGCGCTGAGCGCCGTACTGCTGGTGCTCGTGGTGCGGCCGTTCGCGCGCCGCCAGCTCGTCCAGGGACCGCCGGTGCGCGACAACGTCGCCGCGCTGGTCGGCTGCGAGGCGGTCGCGCTCACCGAGGTGACCCGGTCGTCCGGCCTGGTGCGGCTGCGCGGCGAGGACTGGACGGCCCGCCCGTACGACGCCGACCTGGTGATCCCGAAGGGCGCGACCGTCGACGTCCTCGCCATCGACGGAGCGACCGCTCTGGTCTACCCGCAGGAGGAACCATGGCCGAGCTGATCATCGGCGCGATCGCCGCCCTGATCGCGATCATCGTCGTGTTCCGGACGGTGCGGATCGTGCCGCAGGCCCGGGCCGGGAACGTCGAGCGGCTCGGGCGGTACCAGCGCACCCTCGAGCCGGGACTGAACTTCGTGGTGCCGTTCGTGGACCGGGTGCGGCCGCTGATCGACCTGCGCGAGCAGGTGGTCTCGTTCGATCCGCAGTCGGTGATCACCGAGGACAACCTGGTGGTGCACATCGACACGGTGCTGTACTTCCAGGTCACCCAGCCGCGCGCGGCGGCGTACGAGATCGTCAACTACATCCAGGCGATCGAGCAGCTGACCGTCACGACGCTGCGCAACGTGATCGGCAGTCTGGACCTGGAGAAGGTGCTGACCTCGCGCGAGCACGTGAACCAGCAACTGCGCGGGGTGCTGGACGAGGCGTCCGGGAAGTGGGGCATCCGGGTGAACCGGGTCGAGCTCACGGCCATCGATCCGCCGCCGTCGGTGAAGGAGTCGATGGAGAAGCAGATGCGCGCCGACCGGGAGAAGCGCGCCATGATCCTCACCGCCGAGGGCTCCCGCGAGGCGGCCATCAAGACCGCGGAAGGCCAGAAGCAGAGCCAGATCCTGATGGCGGAAGGCGCCAAGCAGGCGGCCATCCTCGCCTCGGAGGGTGAGCGCCAGGC
>DASXRB010000901.1:0-1561 GCA_036506875.1 Kribbellaceae bacterium
CTGGTTTCGGCGCCGGCGGGCGCGCGGGCGAGCTTGCCGGTGACGACCTGATCACCGTGACGCCACCGTCGTGGCGGCCGGATCTGCGCGACCCCAACGACTTCGCCGAAGAGGTCATCCGGCTGTTCGGCTACGACAACGTGCCGTCGATCCTGCCGCCCGCGCCGGGTGGTCAGGGGCTGACGGTGTCGCAGAAGCGTCGCCGCAAGGTCGCGACCGCGCTGGTCGGCGCCGGCCTGACGGAGGTCGTCTCGTACCCGTTCACGGGTGAGGCGGACTTCGATGCGATGGGGCTGCCGGCCGACGATTCACGTCGTACCACGGTCAAGCTCGTGAACCCGTTGTCCGACGAAGAGCCGTCGATGCAGACAACGCTGCTGCCGACCCTGCTGCGGACCGCCGAGCGCAACGTCGGCCGCGGCGCCACCGACCTGGCCATCTTCCAGACCGGTCTGGTCTTCCTGCCCAAGCCGGAGCCCAAGCCCGCGCCACTCCCATCGGTCGCTCAGCGTCCGAGCGACGCCGAGGTCCAGTCGCTGTACGACGCTCTGCCGGACCAGCCTCTGCACCTCGCTGTCGTCCTGACCGGTTCACGTACGCCGACCGGCTGGTGGGGCAAGGGCCAGCCGGCAGGCTGGGCGGACGCCGTCCAGCTCGCCCGGACCGTGGCGGCAGCCGTCGGCGTCGAGCCGGTACTGCGGAATGTGGAGCTGGCGCCGTGGCACCCTGGCCGGTGTGCGGAGTTCTCCCTTGACGGCAAGGTCGTCGGACATGCCGGCGAGCTGCATCCGAAGGTGTGTCAGGCGTTCGGGCTGCCCGCGCGGTCGAGTGCGGTCGAGCTCGATCTCAACGCCCTGATCGCGGCCGGTCCTGCGTCGGTCACGGCCGAGCCGTTCTCGTCGTACCCGGTGGCCAAGGAGGACGTGGCGCTGATCGTCCCGGCCGACGTGGCCGCGGCGGATGTCGAGGCGGCGCTGGTCGAGGGTGCGGGCGAGCTGCTGGAGTCGATCCGGCTGTTCGATCTGTACACCGGCGAGCAGATCGGCGAGGGCATGAAGTCGCTCGCGTTCGCGCTCCGCTTCCGGGCGTCCGATCGCACCCTCAAGGAGAACGAGGCCGCTGACGTGCGGCAGGCCGCTGTCCAGGTGGCCGTCGACCGCTTCGGCGCCGTCCAGAGGATCGGCTAGCCTCATGGCCGGGCTCCCTACGCTCCGCAGTCCAGGGCGGGTGGCCCCATGACCGGGCACTCGCGGGTGGCGGTCGCCGCGCCCAACGCCGCAGCGGCCGAGGCAGGGGTCAGGGTCGCCGCGGAGGGCGGCAACGCGGTCGACGCCGCGATCGCCGCCACGCTGGTGACGATGGTGAACGAGATCGGCGTCGTGTCGCCGGCTTCAGGCGGGTTCGTCACCCTGCAGGTAGCCGGTGCTGAAGCGGTCACCATCGACGGCTGGGTCGAAATGCCCGGCCGCGGCCTGTCCACAGACCGGTTCGGCCGCGGCGTCTGGGACGTCACGACCGACTACGGCGGCGGTACGACGACCACCGTCGGCCACGGCTCCGT
>DASXRB010000902.1:0-2533 GCA_036506875.1 Kribbellaceae bacterium
GTACGACCGGTATGGCGCCCAGGGCGGCGACTGGGGCGCGGGGATCTCCCGCGACCTCGGGGTGATCGACGCCGATCACGTCCTCGGCGTGCACCTGAACATGCTCCTCACGTTCCAGCCCGCCGATGCGACCGATCTCACCGAGGAGGAGAACGCGCGCCTGGCCCGGCTCGGCCAGTACGACGCCGAGCTCGCGGGGTACATGAAGATCCAGGCCACCCGGCCGCAGACGCTGGCGTACGGCCTCACCGACTCCCCGACCGGGCTGCTGGCCTGGATCGTCGAGAAGTTCAAGGAGTGGACCGACTCGGCGGCGGTGCCCGAGGACGCCGTCGACCGCGACGTGATCCTCACCAACGTCACGCTCTACTGGTTGACCGCGACCGCCGGCTCGTCCGCCCGGATCTACTACGAGACCGTCCACGCCACCGGCCTACGGCGGCAGGAGCCGTCCGCGACGCCGACCGGCGTCGCCGTCTTCCCGGCCGACCTGTTCCTGCCCATCCGGCGCTTCGCCGAACTGACCAACAACATCGTGCAGTGGTCGGAGTTCGATCGCGGCGGGCACTTCCCCGCGATGGAGGTGCCCGACCTCTTCACCGGTGACGTGCGCGCGTTCTTCCGCCGGCTGCGCTGAGCGCGCAGGCCTGCGCGGGGAGCGGGTTCCGGGCGGCCGTCCGATCGGCTCCGGCATACGCTTGATCCCTAGGAAGCGCCGGCCGCGCCGGGCGAACGGTGCGGCCGCCGTGGACGCGAGGAGAAGTCGTGGCGGGGCGAACGAGCGAACCGGGCCGATCCGTGGCCTCACGCATGCTGGCCGTCCTCGACGCCTTCGACGTGGCGCACCAGCGGCTCTCCCTCTCCGAGATCGCCCGCCGCGCGCGCCTGCCGCTGGCCACGACGCACCGGCTGGTGGCCGAGCTCACCGCGTGGCGTGGGCTGGAGCGCGACGCCGACGGGCTGTACCACGTCGGACTGCGGTTGTGGGAGGTGGGACTGCTCGGCCCCGTCCACACGCGGCTGCGCGAGGGCGCGTTGCCGTTCCTCCAGACCCTCTCCGAGTCCACCCGGGAGAACGTGCACCTGGCCGTGCGGGACGGGTTCGACGCGCTCTACGTCGAGAAGCTCTCCGGTCATCGGTCGGTGCCGATCACCGCGCGGGTCGGCGGCCGGTTGCCGCTGCACGCGACCGGCGTCGGCAAGGCGCTGCTGGCGTGGGCGGACCCGGCGTTCGTCCAGGCGTACGTCACCCGGCCGCTGGCCCGGGCGACCCAGTACACGATCACCGAGCCGGGCCGGCTGTGGCGCGAGCTGACCGAGACGCGCAAGCGCGGCTATGCGGTGACCCGCGAGGAGATGACGCTGGGTAGCTGCTCCGTGGCGGTCCCGGTGCTCGATCGCGACGGCACGGCGATCGCGGCGGTCGGGGTCGCCGTGCACACTGTTCGGGTCGAGCCCGCGCGGCTGGCGCCGCAGATCCAGCTCGCCGCCGCCGGGATCGCGGCGCGGCTGGAGGCGACCCGGGGCGAACCCGCTCCCGGGTACATCCCCGATCTCCCGGCACCGGCTCGCACCGGCAGATCTCCGTAGTTCTTTCGGCCAGCGTCCGTGCCGCACAGCCGCGCCCGGATGCCGATCTGTCAGGATGGCGTGCACATGCAGGCGGTTCTTGCGTCAACTTCGGGACACCCCGCACACGCTGCTTGAACTGGCCTGAGACCATCAACGTTGTACCAAGGCGTCACGGCACCGCTGCCGGTCGAGCGTCGGCTGGTGGCCCCCGATCGCCGGTGCGACGACCCGAACCGAGCGGGGTCATGTCCCGCACGTCGCGAAACTGGAGGAACTGTGGGCGTCAGCCTCACCAAGGGCGGCAATGTCTCTCTCACCAAGCAAGCACCGGGTCTGACCGCGGTCACCGTGGGGCTCGGGTGGGACGTCCGGACCACCACCGGCACCGAGTTCGACCTTGACGCGAGCGTGCTGATGTGCGGCGCTAACGGGAAGGTCCTCTCCGACAAGAACTTCGTCTTCTTCAACAACCTGGTCTCGCCGGACGGCTCCGTCGAGCACACCGGCGACAACCGCACCGGTGAGGGCGAGGGCGACGACGAGCAGGTCAAGGTCAACCTCGCCGGCGTGCCGGCCGAGTGCGAGAAGATCGTCTTCAACGTCTCGATCTACGACGCCGAGACCCGCGCCCAGTCGTTCGGCCAGGTACGGAACGCCTTCATCCGCGTGGTGAACCAGGCCGACAGCAACGAGCTCGCCCGCTACGACCTCTCCGAGGACGCGTCCACCGAGACCGCGATGCTCTTCGGTGAGCTGTACCGCAGCGCGAACGAGTGGAAGTTCCGGGCGCTTGGCCAGGGCTACGCCACCGGGTTGCGTGGCATCGCGTCCGACTTCGGCGTGAACGTCTGATCAACCCCTGAGTACGGAGGAACGACGGGTGCCCGCCCTGACCCGGGGCGGGCACCTGAGGCACCGCCGTGCCTCACGACCGGCACGCGTCAGCGGCTGCCTGCTATCT
>DASXRB010000903.1:0-9668 GCA_036506875.1 Kribbellaceae bacterium
GCGGACCGTGCCCGGCTTCGAGCCGTCAGCGGCGGCGTTCGCGCCGATGGTGACCGCGGTGGCCGACCTGCGCGCGCAGCTGCGGTCGTCCGTGGACGCCGGGCAGCTGCACCCGGACGCCGCGAGCGACCAGGGCATCGACCTGTTCACCTCGCTCGTCGCCGGACTGCTGTCCCAGCAGCTGGCCAACGACCCGGACGCCTCGTTCGAGGACGGCCGGTACATGAGGCTTCTGCCCACCGTCCTGGAGATGTTCGACGAGCGGTACCGACCGAGGGGGAGACCATGACCACCACGCAGGCCGTCGCGGCCCGGCAGGTCCCGCGCGTCAGCCGGCAGCGGGCGTTCGAGCACCGCGCCGCCGAGATCGCCGCCTGGCTCGACCTGCTGCGATCGCTGGGCGAGGCCGACTGGCACCGGCCCACGGTGTGCACCGAGTGGGACGTCGCCGACATCGCCGGCCACCTGTGTGGCCAGGCCGAGGACGTGCTGGTGCCGTGGTCGTTCCCGGTCCGCGCCCGCCGCGCCGCCCGCCGCTACCCGGACGTGCCGCTGATCGACGCGCACATGCTGGTCCAGGCCGACGAGCACCGGGGTACGACGCCCGCCGAGCTCGTCACGCGTTTCGAGCGCCTGTGGCACAAGGCGAACCGGTCGATCCGGCGGCGGCCCGGCTTCGTCCAGGCGATCACCATTTCGTGCGACAGCATCCCGGTCCCGTGGTTCCAGCGGCTCTCGTTGGGCTACATCCAGGACGTGCTGCTCCCCCGCGACCTGTGGATGCACCGCGACGACGCCTGCCAGGCCCTCGGCCGGCCATTCGACGCGGGTGAGCACGCCGAGGAGCTGATCGCCCAGGTGATGCTCGACGTCGAGCTCTCCTCGGTCTGGACCGGGCCGCCGGTGCGGCTCGTGCTCGCCGGACCCGGCGGAGCGTCGTACGACCTCGGCGACGGCGAGCCGGTCGCGACGGTCCGCACGGACGCGGTCGGCTACATGCGCACACTGTCGGGTCGCGACGACAACCCGGTCGTGGAGCTCGTCGGCGGCGACCCGGCCGGCGCGGACGCGGTCGCCCGCACCCGGATGCCGTTCTGACCGCGGGCGATTCCCGACACGGAGGCAGGGCGGACCGGGCAGCGGAGGGGTTGCCCGGGTCCGCCCTGCTCGCTCAGCCGACCTGCGGCAGCACCTCGGAGGCGATCAGCTCCAGGTGGTCCAGGTCGGACAGGTCGAGCACCTGCAGGTAGACGCGCTCGGTGCCGATCTCGGCCCAGCGGCCCAGCGTGTCGACGACCTCCGCGGGCGTGCCGGCCAGGCCGTTCGCGCGCAGCTCGGCCACGTCCCGGCCGATCGCCGCCGCGCGGCGTTCGACCTCGGCCTTCCCGGCGCCGACGCAGACGGTCTGCGCGACCGACAGGGTCAGCGTCGAGCGGTCGCGGCCGGCGGCGTCGCAGGCGGACCGGACCCGGTCGAAACACTCGGCGGTCAGGGCGAGGTCGCCGAAGCCGACGTTGTACTCGGCGGCGTACTTCACGGTCAGCTCGGGGGTGCGCTTCTTGCCCTTGCCGCCGATGATCACCGGCGGGTGCGGCCGCTGTGCCGGCTTCGGCAGCGCCGGCGAGCCGGTCAGCGTGTAGTGCTTGCCGTGGAAGTCGTACCGCTCCCCCGCCGGGGTGTCCCACAGTCCGGTCACGATCTCCAGCTGCTCGGCCATCCGGTCGAACCGCTCAGCGGTGGACGGGAAAGCGAAGCCGTACGCCGCGTGCTCCTCGTCGTACCAGCCGGCGCCCAGGCCCAGCTCGACGCGGCCGCCGCTCATCCGGTCGACCTGCGCGACGCTGATCGCGAGCAGGGCGGGCTCGCGGAACGTGGCGGAGCTGACCAGGGTGCCGAGCCGGATCCGGCTGGTCTCCCGGGCCAGCCCGGCCAGCGTCACCCAGGAGTCGGTCGGCCCGGGCAGGCCGTCGCCGCCTCCTATCGCCAGGAAGTGGTCGGAGCGGAAGAACGCGTCGAAGCCGCACTCCTCGGTCTTCCTGGCGACGGCCAGGAGGTCGTCGTACGAGGCACCCTGCTGCGGTTCGGTGAAGATTCTCAGCTGCATGGCCCCACGTTAGCCAGGCTGCGAAGCCTGCCCGTCGGGTCGCGCGGCGTCCGCGAGCTCGAGCCTGCCGGCGTACGACGGCCGCCACTGCGCGGCGCGCTGCTGCAGGTGCCAGGCGACGTCCTTCGCGTCCACCGGGCGGTCCGCGATCGGGCCCTCCCACCAGGACGGGATCGAGTCGTACCAGCGGTCGATCCGCACCGTCCGCCCCGCCGCGTCGATCCGCGCGAACATCCAGCCGCCATGCTCCGGATCGGCCTCGTCGCGCCACAGCGCGTGCAGCAGGCCGCCGATCTGGTGCGAGTCCAGCTCCGCGTCCGGCACCTTCGGCGGGTCGAGGTCGAACGAGTAGCCGATCGCCGACGGGCTCGCGACGTACACGTGGATGGTGAAACCGGACGGCACGATCCTGGTCCGGGCACGGCACCAGTCGTACAGCACGTCGAACGCGGCGGCGTTCTCCGGGCGCGGGCGGCGGCGCTCCGGCTCGGCCCGCATCGCCTCCTCGAGCGAGTCGAACTCGCGCGCCGGTACGGGTGCGGGCTGCTCCGGGGCGCGGCCGGGCGTCGTACCGTCGGCCGGCTGCACGCCGCGGATCGTCGCGGCCAGGTCCGTGCCCGTCCGGTCGCCGATCGCCGGGGCCTGCGGGCCGGCGGCGGGCCCGGCGGTCGGACCCTCGGTCGCGGCAGCGGCTGGGGCGGGCGCCGCGGCCGGCTCGGCCGGAGGCGTCTTTGCGGGTTCAGCGGGAACGGCGGGCTGTGACGACGCGGCCGGCTGCACGTCGTGCCGCTGTGGACCAGGAGGCTGCGGACCGGCAGGCTGCGGGGCGATCGGCTGGGAGCCGTAGGGCTGGGAACCGTACGGCGGCTGGGTGTACGCCGCCGGGGCCTGCGGTCTCGCCGGCTGCGGGGCGGGCTCGGGCTGCGGTGTGTGCTCGGTCTGGGGTGCGGTCTGGGGGTGCGGGCCGTGCAGACGCGGGTCGTACGGCTCCGACCCGTACGGCGGCCGGGCCGGACCGACCGGCTCCGAGCCGTACCGCGCCTCCTCCTCGATCTCGTCGTCGGCCGGCCCGAACAGCTCGCTCAACGCGGCCGGCATCTCGTCGTCCGGCTCCTCGACCTCGGCCTCGACCGGTGCTGGTGCTGGCCCGGCCGGCTCGGCGGGCACAGGCTGGGTCGGCGCACCCGCGGCCACCGTCCGCGGCGCCGGCGCCACCGGCCCGCCGAACGCGGCCGCCGCCGCCAGCCCGGCCTCCAGGTCCGGCGGCCGCCCGTCCGGGCGCAGCCGGCTGATCGACGGGCCGAGCAGGCCGAAGAAGTCGTCGAGGTCCACGACGCTGATACCGGTCGTCCCGGCCGCGCGGACCAGCCCCATCGCGCCGAACCGCAGCTGGTCGGCGTTCAGCTCCGGCCCGGCCCACGTCAGCAGCTGCTCGGCCAGCTCGTACTCGGTCTCGGAGTCGTCGGTCAGCCAGGACGCGATCGACGTGAACCCGTCCTCCAGCGGCTGCCACGGATCACCCGGGTACGACGCGCGCGCCCAGGTCCCGGAGAAGTGCCCGTAGACGAACCCGAGCTGGCCGGTCACGATCCGGTGCCGCACCTCGGGCTGGCCGATCCACTCCGGCGCCCCGCTCAGCAGGTCGGCGAGCGCCCCGGCCTGCGCGGTCCGGCTGTCCTCGGCGTGGTACCCGAAGATGACCGCCCGGCCGTCGGGGAACGCGATCAGCCGCAGGTCGTTGCCGCGCGGGTCCTCGTGGTGCCAGCCGCGCTCGTCGGCCCACCAGATCCGGTCCCGGCCACTCGCGTGCGACACCGCCGCGAGCGCGGCCCAGCGGGCCCGCAGCTCTACGGGATCGTCGAGGTCAACCAGGGGCATCGCGGCCTCTTCACGGGTCTGATCGCGTCAGCACAGCTACGCACTCTATGTGGTGCGTCATCCCGAATACGTCGAAGGCCCGCAGTCCGGTCAGCTCGTAGCCGGTGTCGAGGAACACCCGCAGGTCCCGCGCCAGCGCCGCCGGGTCGCACGCCACGTACGCGACCCGCCGCGGGGACAGCCCCGCGATCGCCCGTACGACGTCCGGCCCAGCACCCGTCCGGGGTGGGTCCAGTACGACGAGATCGACCGATTCCAGACCCTGCCGCACGGCGCCGGCGAGCACCCGGCCGACCTTGCCGGCCTCGAGCTTGACCGCCGGCAGGTCGTGCAGGTTGCGCCGCGCGTTGCGGACCGCGGCCTCGTCGGCCTCCACCGCCAGCACCGTGCACCCGGCCTCGGCCAGGAAGGCCGCGAACAGCCCGACGCCGGAGTACAGGTCGAGCGCGGTCTCCCCCGCCCGCGGCTCGAGCCCGGCCAGCACCGCGTCCACCAGCGTCTCCGCGGCGGCCGGGTGCACCTGCCAGAAGCCGTCCGCGTCGACCCGGAACCGCCGGTCCCGCACCTGCTCGTGCACGCGTCCCGCGTCCCCGGGCAGTACCGCGGTCTCCCCCGTCGACGACACCACCGTCTGCACGGCGTCGGTGCCCGGCCAGGCCTTGCCGAGCACCGGCGGGCTGTCCGGGTGCGCGATCAGGCAGCGGTCGACCGGGACCAGGTCATGGCTGCGGTGCGCGTACATCCCGGGCCGTCCGTCCACCACCACGTACCGCATCCGGCTGCGCCAGCCGAGGCCGTCGTCACCCGGGACGTGCTCCATGCTCACGTCGTACTCGATCTTGCCGATCCGGCGCAGGGTGTCGGTCACCACCTGCGCCTTGAGGCGGCGCTGCTCGTCGATCGCGACGTGCTGGAAGTCGCAGCCGCCGCAGCGGCCGGGCCCGGCGTACGGGCACGGCGGTTCGACGCGGTGCGGCGACGGCTGGAGGATCTCGACGGCGTCGGCGCGCAGGTACTTCGCGGTCTGCTCGGTGACCCGGGCCCGCACACGTTCACCCGGGATCGCGTGCCGGACGAAGACGACCTGGCCCTCGTGCCGGGCGACGCAATGCCCGCCGTGCGCGACCGGCCCGACGTCGACCTCGACGTCGCTGCCGGCCAACGAGCCCTCGTCCGTCACCGGTGTCCCGTCGTCTCGCCCCGGCGGACCTGTCGCGGCGCGGTCTCCTCGCGCTCCTCGCGGCGCTCGGCCGCCTCCGTCGAGATCAGCTGGTACGGCACCGAGGTCACCATCACGCCCGGGGTGAACAGCAGCCGGCCCTTCAGCCGCAGCGCGCTCTGGTTGTGCAGCACGTGCTCCCACCAGTGCCCGACGACGTACTCGGGGATGTAGACCATCACCACGTCCCGCGGCGACTGCCGGCGGATGTCGCGTACGTACTGCAGGATCGGCCGGGTGATCTCCCGGTACGGCGAGGCCAGCCGCTTCAGCGGCACCGGGATGTCGCGCCGGTCCCACTCGGCCTGCAGCGCGTCGGACTCGTCGGGGTCGACGTCGACCGTGACGGCCTCCAGCGTGTACGGCCGGGCGGCCTTGGCGAACGCCAGCGCCCGCAGCGTCGGGCGGTGCAACTTCGAGACCAGCACGATCGAGTGCACCCGCGACGGCAGAGTCAGCCCCTCGCTGTCGCCGACCGCCATCTGCCGGCTCACCGTGTGGTAATGCCGGTGGATGCCCTTCATCATCAGGAACAGCACCGCCATCGCGATGATCGCGATGTAGGCACCGAGCAGGAACTTGGTCAGCAGTACGACGACCAGCACCACGCCGGTGAAGGTCAGGCCGATCGCGTTGATCACCCGGGACCGCCGCATCTGGCGCCGCCGCGCCGGGTCCTGCTCGGTGCGCAGGTGCCGGGTCCAGTGCCGCACCATGCCGGTCTGGCTGACCGTGAACGACACGAACACGCCCACGATGTACAGCTGGATCAGCCGGGTCACCTCCGCGTTGAACGACACGATCAGCACGATCGCGAAGCCGGCCAGGATGACGATGCCGTTGCTGAACGCCAGCCGGTCGCCGCGGGTGTGCAGCTGGCGCGGCAGGTAGCCGTCGCGGGCCAGGATCGACCCGAGCACCGGGAAGCCGTTGAACGCGGTGTTCGCGGCCAGCACCAGGATCACGCCGGTCGCGGCCGCGACCAGGTAGAAGCCGGGTGAGAAGTGGTCGAAGATGCCCTTCGCCAGCTGCCCGATCACCGGGTCCTGGTGGTAGCCCTCCCCGACCGGCGTGCCGTTGCGCAGCAACTGCGTGGCCGGGTCCTCGGCGAACCGCACATGCATGATGTTCGCCAGGGCCACCACGCTCAGCACCATCGAGATCGAGATCGCGCCCAGCAGGGCCAGCGTGGTCGCGGCGTTCTTGCTCTTCGGCTTCTTGAACGCCGGCACGCCGTTGCTGATCGCCTCCACACCGGTCAGCGCGGCACACCCGGAGGAGAACGCGCGCAGCACCAGGAAACCCATCGCCAGGGAGCCCGCGCCGGTCGCGAAGTCGCCCTCGGCCGCGATGTCGAGGGGTGCGCTGCCCGCGTCCGGCAGGTCGCCGAACAGCATCCGGCCGAACCCCCAGGCAGCCATGCCGAGGATGGTGAACATGAAGACGTACGTCGGGATGGCGAACGCCGTGCCGGACTCCCGGACGCCGCGCAGGTTCATCGTTGTCAGGAACAGCACCGCGACCACCGCCGCCTGGGCCTGGTGTCCGGCCAGTGCCGGGATCGCCGAGGCGGCGTACTGCGCGGCCGACGAGATCGACACGGCCACGGTGAGCACGTAGTCGACCAGCAGCGCGCTCGCGACCGTCAGGCCCGCGGCGGCGCCGAGGTTCGTGTTGGCGACCTCGTAGTCGCCGCCACCGGACGGGTAGGCGTGCACGTTCTGCCGGTACGACAGCACCACGACCACCAGGACGGCGGCGACGACGAGCGCGACCTTCCAGGAGATGGCGATCGCGGCGAGGCCCGCGATGGACAGGGTCAGGAAGATCTCGTCCGGTGCGTAGGCGACCGACGACAGCGCGTCACTCGCGAACACCGGCAGGGCGATCCGCTTCGGGAGCAGGGTCTCGCCAAGCTGGGTGCTGCGGAGCTTGCGGCCCAGCAGTACGCGCTTGCCGACGTTGCCAAGAGTCACACGGCGATGTTAGAGGTCGGCCGGGGGCGGTGTAGCGTCCCTACCGGCCAAATCAAGCGGTCGAGGAGTTGATAGCGCAGTGCACGTCGTCATCATGGGTTGCGGACGCGTCGGTTCGACGCTCGCCCGGACTCTGGAGAAGCGGGGACACTCGGTCGCGATCATCGACCAGTCCGCCGACGCGTTCCGCCGGCTGAGCCCCAACTACGGCGGCCGGACGGTGACCGGGATGGGCTTCGACCGGGAGATCCTGATCGAGGCCGGGATCGAGCAGGCCGAGGCGTTCGCCGCCGTGTCCAACGGCGACAACTCGAACATCCTGGCCGCGCGGGTGGCGCGAGAGAACTTCGGTGTCGAGAACGTCGTCGCCCGGATCTACGACCCGGGCCGCGCCGAGGTGTACCAGCGGCTCGGCATCCCCACGGTCGGCACGGTGAAGTGGACCGTCGACCAGATGATCCGGCGGCTGCTGCCGAGCGGGTCCGAGCCCGAGTGGCGCGACCCGTCCGGCACCGTGCGGCTGGCCGAGATCCACATCCACTCCGGCTGGGTCGGCCGGCGAGCGCTCGACATCGAGTCCGCCACCGGGGCGCGGGTCGCGTTCCTCACCCGGCTCGGTGTGGGAATGCTGCCGAAGGCGGACACTGTCATCCAGGAGGGTGATCTGGTCCACGTGATCCTGCTGGAGTCGGAGGCGAAAGCCGTCGAGACCCAGCTCGGACGAAAGCCTGAGGAGCACTGATGCGAGTAGCCATCGCCGGCGCGGGCAACGTCGGCCGTTCGATCGCGGCCGAGCTGCTGGAGAACGGGCACGAGGTGCTGCTGATCGAGCGCGACCCCAAAGCGATCAAGGCCGAGTCGGTGCCACGGGCCGAGTGGCTGCTGGCCGACGCCTGCGAGCTCTCCTCGCTGGAGGAGGCCGCGCTGCAGCGCTGCCAGGTCGCGATCGCGTCCACCGGCGACGACAAGGTCAACCTGGTCATGTCGCTGCTGGCCAAGACCGAGTTCGGCGTCCCGCGGACCGTTGCCCGGGTCAACCATCCCCGCAACGAGTGGATGTTCAACGAAGCCTGGGGCGTCGACGTCGCCGTGTCCACCCCGCGGATCATGTCGGCGCTCGTCGAGGAAGCCGTGACGGTCGGCGACCTGGTCCGGCTGTTCACGTTCCGCCAGGGCGACGCGAACCTGGTCGAGCTGACCCTGCCGGAGGACTCGCCGATGATCGGCACCCGGATCGGTGACGTCGCCTGGCCGACCGACACCGCGCTGGTCACGATCCTGCGCGAGGGCCGCGTGCTCACGCCGGACGCGGACGGCACCCTGGAGCTCAACGACGAGCTGCTGTTCGTCGCCGCGGACGAGACCGAGTCCCAGCTCGAGGAGATGCTCTCCCCGCACCACCACCCGCATCAGAACGAGTCCTGAGTGTTCGCGATCCCGCTCCGCGACAACGCGCAGCTCCGTCCGCTCGAGCCCTGGCAGGCCGAGGAGTTCGCGGCCCACATGGACCGGGCGCGCGAGCACATCCGCCCGTGGGTCGGGGCGTCCTTCGTCGCCGCCGACCTGGACCAGGCGCGGGCGGTGCTGCAGCGGTACGCCGACGGACAGGCCCGCGACGACAGCCGGCTGTTCGGGATCTGGCTGGACGGGACACTGGTCGGCGGGGTGCTGTTCGTCAGCCTGAGCGCGGCGAGCGGCGTGTGCGAGGTGGGCTGCTGGCTCGAGCCGTCCGCCGAGGGGCGCGGGCTGGTCACCGACGCGATCCGGGTGCTGATCGACTGGGCGATCGGTGTCCGCGGCCTGCACCGGGTGGAGTGGCGGACGCTGGCGACCAACGACCGCAGCGTGAACGTGGCCAAGCGGCTCGGCATGACGCTGGACGGCACGCTGCGCGGCTATATGCGCGATGGCACCGACGAGCAGGTCTGGTCGGTCCTCGCCTCGGAGTGGCCGCCGCGCTAGTGTCCTGCGCGCCAACCACGCCATCCGCCCCGGTACCTCGAGCATGGTTGCCGCGCGCAACTGCATGGCGCCGGCCGGCCTGGTTCAGCCGGCCCGCATCCTCGCGCTGCGATTTACGCCATGAGCGAACCGGGTCGATTTCCCTTTGAAACAAGGGAAACTGTCCGGTCGGGTTGGTAGAGTCGATCACATGTTCGACGGCGACCCGAGCGAGCTCGACCCGGACGCGGCACTGGCCGCGGCCGCCGAGTGCCGCGCGGTCGCCGACCGGGCCGAGACCCGGCTGCTCGAGGTGGCCGCGGACTGGGCCGACCTGCACCCGGTCGTGGACCGGTGTTCGACCGGCCGGACAACGTGATCCTGCCCGGCATGGAGCAGACGGTCGTGTACGGCGGCGACGGCTGCCCCGAGGTCGCCGAGTTCGCCCCGGTGGAGTTCGGCGCCGCGCTCGGCCTGTCGTCCACCGCGGCCTGTGCGCTGATCGGTGACGCGCTCGCGCTGCGGCACCGGCTGCCCAAGGTGTGGGCCC